>JAGSHA010000298.1 GCA_023954795.1 Oceanospirillaceae bacterium
TCCGCCTATTCCAGACCTCTCCCTGCCACTGGCCGCTGGCCCGCAACTGGTTCCACATCCGGTCATAGAAGTCGGTATCATGGCGACCCGATTTGAGGATGGCAGGTGTGTTTCCCAGGCATTCCCGCAAACTGTAGCCTGTGATATTGGTAAAGGCGGGGTTAATACTCACGATCAGGCCGCGTTCGTCGGTGATCATGATGCCTTCCGACGCTTTATCAAAAACGGCGGTCGCCAGCTGATGATCCAGCATACGCTTTTCATTACCCAGCGCACTGCTAAACAACTCGGCCGCCACCTTCATCACATCCAGCGTCATTTGGGACCAGCTGATAATCTCCCGATCTGCAAAGGCGATAAATCCTTTACACTGCTGGCTGCCCAGTGTGAGCGGCATCAGTAATAAAGCCTGTAACTCATGTGTCTGCTGTGGAAGCAACGCGCTCAGCTGTGCTTTGCCCAGCCGGACAATTTTCCCCTCTGCCAGCAGCGCTGGCCACTGTTGCGCAGCATCATTACTGAAATCAAATTCAACGTTGCCGATATCACCAGCACGTTCATCAAACCAGGTGCCACGAAACTGCGCCCGGCACAGCCCGACTGCATCCTGCTCACGCACGAAGAGCGAGGTGTGACTGACGGATACCATCTGCCCCAGAGAGGCCAGTACCCGTTCGATGATCTGGTCAAAATCGTCGTACGAAAGACAATCCGCCGCGATGCTGGTGAGTACCTTTAGCATCTCAGAATGCCGTACCTCATGATTCATAATTGTCTCAGGCCTTTGCCTTCGCAAGCTCTCTCAAGCGCAGCACGACTTTGTGGTTTACGCTGCGTTGAGTGAAACTGCCATCATCCTTGCGGCTGCCTGCTTTGCGTCCCATTAAAATCTCAAGACATTGATCAACACGTGCGACTGCATGCACATGGAAAAGTCCCTCTTCCACGGCATCAACAACCTCTTTCTTGAGCATCAAATTACGTACGTTGGCACGTGGAATCACCACACCTTGTTCTCCCGTCAGCCCACGTAGCTGGCACAGCTGGAAGAAGCCTTCAATTTTCTCGTTAACCCCACCAATGGCCTGCACTTCACCGTATTGGTTGATCGAACCGGTAATCGCAAACTGCTGATTGATCGGGATATGGGTTAACGCAGAGATCAGCGTACAGATCTCTGCCAGCGACGCGCTGTCGCCGTCGACATACCCGTATGACTGCTCCAGTGCGATGCTGGCCGACATCGTCAGCGGGAAATCCTGCGCATACTGATGCCCCAGGAAACCAGACAGGATCAACACCCCTTTGGAATGTATCGGCTGACCCAGCGTCACCTCACGCTCAATATCAACGATGCCACGATTGCCCGGATGGACGGTGGCAGTGATACGCGCAGGTGTACCAAAAGAGACATCACCGACCTGCAATACGGTCAACCCATTACAGGTCCCCACCGATTCCCCGCAAGTATCAATTAATACGGTTTCATTCAGAATACTGTCGCGAATTTTTTCTGACAGACGTGAGGTCCGGCGCTCTTTTGCATCCAGCGCCATCTCCACGTGCTTGGCATCGATCAGCTTGTCATCGGCTTTGATCCGCTTAAAATCCGCTTCGCACAACAGATCAACCAGCTCACCGATGTGTGCTGATAGCAGCTCCTGATCCTGTGACAGACGGGAGCTGTGCTCCACCAGCCGAGCTACTGCATGACGGGTCAGTGAGGCTAAATGCTCTTCGTCCACCAGCGTTTTCATCAGGCGGGCATAGTTACGGATCGACTGGGGTGAACGACCAACATCTTCGTCGAAATCCACCACCACACGGAACATCTTTTCGAAGTCGTGATCCAGCTCCTGCAGCAGGTAGTAAATATCCCGGCTACCGATCAATACCACTTTAACCGCCAGCGGTACGGCCTGAGGATTCAGGGTGATGGTGCTGATGCCGGTCAGTTCACTGGCCGGACTTTCGATACGGATTTCGTGGGATTTTAATGCGCGTTTAAGTGCGGAATAGACAAACGGCTGTTCCAGCAGCTTTTCTGCTTCCAGAATCAGGTAACCGCCGTTGGCCTGATGCAAAGCGCCGGGGCGGATCAGTTGGTAGTTAGTGCTCAGCGCCCCCATGTCGGAGCTGTATTCAACACGTCCGAACAGGTTCTCATAGGTTGGGTGCGATTCATGCACCACCGGCGCCCCTTTGGTTTTATCGTTATCCACCAATAGGTTAACGCCGTAGGTCTCTTCCAGATAAGCGCGACGTGAGGCATCGCTTGGCGGCTCGACTTTATCGTCACCGATCAGATCCGCGCTGTTTTTGACCAGCGAATTTTCCAGCTGATCCAGATAATCACCCACGCCAGAGATGTTGGTGTATTTATCTTTCAACGGCTGGACCAGCGGGGTCACAGCCGCACGTGCCGTATCCCGGTCCAGATACTTCATCTTATCGGCGGCTTCACGGCGCCACTGGGGCAGGCCGGTCAGACAATCATTCAGGTATTCTTCCAGCTCGGAAATCGCCCGCGTAAATGCATCACGCACCTCTTCCGGTAACTGGGAAAAGGCCGCTTCGTCCATCGCCTGACCATCGGCCACCGGAGTAAAACCAATGGTCCCGGCATCACGGTAGATCGCGATACTGTGTTCACGGGCACGACGGTCCACAGTTTCAATCGCCTGATCATACATACGGTTAAAACCGCGTTCGATGGTCGCTTTCTTACGTTGGTAGGCGGGATTTTCAAACGCAGCGGGCAGTTCAGCCAGCAGACCTTCCAGCAGGTTTTTGATGTCGCGCTTAAAGCGCTGGGCTTTACCGGCAGGGAGCTGTACGGCCAGCGGATGTCGCCGGTCTTTCAGATTATTGAGATACACCCAGTCGGTAGGCTTACGCTCCTTTTTGGCCACCACCTTAAGGCTGTCCATGGCAAAAGAGAAACGACCTGTATGGGGGTTACCCATCACAAACAGGTTATAACCGGGGCGATGCATGCCTACGCCAAACTCCATCGCCTCAATTGCACGCTCCTGACCAAAGAATCCACTAAAGGGTTCCAGGGTTTCGGTCGTCTTAAAAGGCAGCAGTTCGGGGTCGCAGGTACGATAGAGTGCGTCGGGGTTCAGCTTAGTATCCAGTTCCATGTGACATCCCCACAATCAGCTAAGCAGGCCCGCCGTAACGGCAGGGGTATACATTATTTATACGCTGCAAAGCTGAAGGGTGCAAGTTGGAACTGAACACTAAAACGCCTGTTTGGCGCCTGATAAATCAAGGAGTTAGGGCGGCACGCAGGGTTGCGATCACGGGCTGAGTCGCCGGCCGGATACCCCGCCAGATATAGAACGATTCTGCGGCCTGTTCAACCAGCATACCCAGACCATCAATCGACTTTTCAGCGTTGTGATCCTGAGCCCACTGACAGAACGCGGTGACGTCAGCGCTGTACATCATATCGTAGCACCAGGCAGCCGATTTGAGCAGATCATCCGGCAAAGGTGGCACCTCACCCTGCAAGCTGGCGGCCGTACCGTTGATCACCAGATCAAACTGCTGACCGGCTAATGCATCAAAACCACAGCCTTCCACATCACCCAGATCAGCGACCAGATCGGCCAGTAACTCAGCTTTAGACGCGGTCCGGTTAGCAATCACCAGTCGACGCGGTTTCTGTTCCAGTACCGGCTGCAATACGCCACGCACGGCGCCGCCAGCCCCCAGAATCAGCACATCAGCGCCTTCAATCTTGCCGCCATTGTTCTCGACAATATCACGCACCATACCGATGCCATCGGTATTTTCGCCGCAGAGCTGACCTTCTGCATTACGGTAGAGGGTGTTCACCGCGCCAGCCAGCTCAGCACGCTGGGAGCGCACTTCCGCCATCTGCCAGGCTTCCTGCTTAAACGGGATGGTGATATTCAATCCTTTTCCCGGACCTTGCATGAAGCTGTTCACGGCTTCGGGAAAACCACCTTCATCCACGCAGATTGCGTCGTAGCTCAGCGCATGCGCCGTTTGTTCAGCAAACGCGCTGTGAATCTGCGGAGATTTCGAATGCTTGATCGGGTTACCGAACACCGCGTAATGATCGGTCATGTTAAACCTCCAGCCAGTTCCTTGGTTTCAGGTAGCGCTCGTACAACACGGCTTCCTCTGAACCTTCTTCCGGCTGCCAGTCGTAGCTCCAGTGCACTTCCGGCGGCAACGACATCAAAATGGATTCCGTTCGGCCACCAGATTGCAGACCAAACAAGGTGCCACGGTCAAACACCAGATTAAATTCTACGTAGCGTCCGCGTCGGTGCAGCTGGAAATCACGCTGCTGCTCACCAAACTCGGCATCTTTACGTTTTTCGATGATCGGAACAATTGCCGGCACGTACGCATTACCGATTGACTGCATCAACGCAAAGCTATCATCAAA
>JAGSHA010000241.1 GCA_023954795.1 Oceanospirillaceae bacterium
CTCTTTCTCTGGGAGATGGATGCGGGTTCCAGTCTCGAATACTCCCGCACTGTCGCCGTGAATACATTGGTGATGCTGGAGGTGGTATATCTGATCAATACCCGCTATCTCAATGAATCGGTATTGAGCCGTGAAGGTTTGTTCGGCAATAGGTACGTGTTGATGGCGATTGCGCTGGTGCTGTTCTTCCAGCTGATTTTCACCTACACCCCGCTGATGCAGACCTTCTTCCGGGTGGAATCGATCGACATGGCATCCTGGACACGGATTGTGCTGGTGGCCCTGGTTGTCTTTATCCTGGTTGAACTGGAGAAAAAAGTGATGCGACCGTTCACGCGTGCGCCGATTCCGCAGGTCGAACAGTCATAACCCTTATCGGGTGGCTTTAGTGGGATTTTTCGCTGAAGTCACCCGGTAGATCACACCCGCGTAATCATCTGAGATCAACAGACTACCGTCGTGATCGACCATCACATCTGCGGGTCGTCCCCAGTGGCGCTGTCCACGCAACCAGCCACTGATAAATGGCGTATGGCTGACCACTTCACCGGCTTGGGTATCCACCCGGACAACCCGATAACCCACTTTCAGGCTGCGATTCCAGGAGCCGTGTTCGGCGATAAACAGGGTGTTGTGTGTGGCATCAGGGAACTGGTCGCCGGTATAGAACGTCAGACCGAGTGGCGCGACATGTGCGCCTAGTTCCAGCATCGGAGCGATGTACTTTCCACTGCCCTGTTTGCCAAATCGTGGGTCTCGAATGTCTTTAGCGTGCACGAAGGGGTAACCGAAGTGCTGGCCTGGCTGTGTGCTACGGTTTAGTTCATCGTCCGGCTGATCGTCGCCCAGATGGTCGCGGCCATTATCCGTGAACCAGAGGCTTTTATCCTGTGGATGCCAGGTAAACCCCACGCTGTTACGCACACCAGAAGCCACCACCTGTTGAGCACCGGTGTCGGTGTTGAAACGCAGCAGGGAGGCAAATCGGGGATCGCGTGACAGGCAGATATTGCAGGGTGCTCCTACGTTCATATACAACCAGCCGTCGGGACCAAACTTGAGGTATTTCCAGCCGTGATGGGTTTCATCCGGCAGCGTATCCGTGAGCAGTTGTGCGGCGGGTGGGTTTTCCAGTCGCGTCACCAGATTCGGGTAGCGCCAGATCTTATCGACGGCCGCGACATAAAGATCGTTCCCCTGCACCGCGATTCCGCTGGGGAGATCAAGCCCCCGGGCGATCAGGTAGCGCTGCTCGTAATAGCCATCGCCGTCCCGGTCACGCAGGGCAACGACTTTACCGGCGCGGCGTGAACCGACAAACAGAATGCCCTGCCCTTCGGGCGTATCGACGCGTGCCATCTGGCGGGCATTGTCCACCTCGGCGGCAATGCGAATCTGATAACCCGGCGGCAACTGCAAGCTGTCCAGTGGCAATGAACGGGCGCCGAGCGGCGTACTCATGACCAGGGCAGTCAGGGCGATAACTGGCAGACGATTGTTCATCGATTCAACCTGTATTGTTGTCGAAATAGTCTGAGATAAACATAGCCTCTGACGAGGCGCTGGGCCAGAATAACCTCCCCCGGTTATCTCCGGGTTAATATTAACCCTCTCCGAATGTTGATCATGTTACTTGAGCTAAAAGAGACCTTCTCACCCGGTGTGCGTTATATGCTGTTGTCCGCATTGGGTTTTGCGTTGATGGCCGTGTGCGTCAAAGCGGTGAGTACCTACGATATCCCTGTATTGGAAATAGTGGCGGCCCGAGCGATCGTATCGCTGGTGATCAGTTATCTGGATGTTAAGCGCAAACGTATCTCCTTGTGGGGGACGCACAAACCGCTGCTGATCGCCCGTGGTGTGGTGGGTGCGCTGGCGCTGATGTGTGTGTATTTCTCGGTGACCACGCTACCATTGGCTGAAGCGACGATTCTGCAGTACCTGCACCCGGTGTTTACTGCGTTGTTAGCACTGTTCTTTCTGAAGGAGCGGGTCCAGTATTCCACTATGATCTGCATCGTTCTCAGCATTCTGGGGCTGACGGTGATGGTGAAGCCCGATCTGATCTCCGGTTACAGCGTCGAGTTACCCTGGCTCAGTGTGGTGGCCGCATTAATCGGAGCGTTAGGCAGTGCGGTGGCCTATGTGATTGTGCGCCGCTTGAGTCAGAGCGAAGACAGTTCGGTCATTATTTTTTACTTTCCGCTGATCGCCTTGCCGGTATCGGTCTTCTTGCTGGGCAGTGATTTCGTGATGCCGAATGGAGAAGCGCTCATTCTGTTGTTATTGGTGGGGGTTTTTACGCAGGTGGGACAAGTGGGTCTGACCAAGGCGATGCAGTATGAGAAGGCGAGTAAAGCGACCGCTTACTCGTACGTACAGGTTATCTTTTCCCTGATACTGGGTTGGATCTTCTTTGCCGAAATCCCAACCCTCTGGACGTTGATCGGCGGTGGACTGATCATGACGGGTGCGCTGATCAACGTATTATGGAAGCGTTGAGAAAAGACCCTGAATCAGCTTGGAAGACCCAGTCAGAATAAATAAAAACCCGGCGTATATGCCGGGTTTTTAGTGTTTGATCAGGCGAGCTGTCGCTGAGGCCAGCTGTACAAAATCAGGAACTCAAGCATCGACACTACGACCACTGACGGACCGGCAGGCGTATCCCATTGATACGACAATCCCAGACCTAAGATGACCGCGATACAGCCTAAGATGGCTGCGCCAATAGCCATTTGCTCAGGCGTACTAGCGAGTCTTCGTGCTGCCGCCGCAGGGATAATCAGCAGTGAAGTAATCAGCATAATACCCACAATTTTCATCGCGACCGCGATGATCACGGCAATCAGCAGCATCAGTGCCAGTCGCACCCAGGTAACCCGTACGCCTTCCACCTGAGCTAACTCTTCGTTGATGGTGATCGCCAGCAAAGGTTCCCAGAGTTTATAGAGCAGTGCGGCAACCAGAATGCCACCGCCGTATATCCAGTACAGATCCTCCGGGGTCACGGCCAGCAGGTCGCCAAACAGGTAGGCCATCAGATCCACGCGGATATCATCAATCAGTGCGATGGCGACCAGACCCAGCGACAGGCTGCTGTGCGCCATAATGCCCAGCAGGGTATCGGTGGCAACTAAATGTTGTCGCTGCAATGTCACCAGTGTCAGTGCGAGAATGACACAGCAGGCGATCACCGCCACGTTCAGGTTAATATCAAACAGGAAACCCAGCGAGACACCCAACAGAGCTGAGTGCGCCAGTGTGTCGCCAAAGTAGGCCATTCGGCGCCATACCACAAACGATCCCAGTGGTCCGGCAATGGCTGCTACACCTAAACCTCCCAGCAGGGCCAGAATCAGAAAATCAGCCATGATCGTGCTCGCAATGTTCCTGGACAATGTCGCCATGTGTGTTGTGGCGATGGTTATGATGATGGTTATACAACGCCAGTTGTTCGGCACCACGTTGACCAAACAGATCTACAAACGAGGGGTCGTTGCTGACTTGCTCCGGGTGCCCGGAACAACAGATATGGTGGTTCATGCAGATCACGTGGTCGGTGGATGACATCACCAGGTGCAAGTCGTGACTGATCATCAGTACGCCACAGTTACGTTGGTCACGGATACGGGCAATCAGCGCATAGAGTTCCAGTTGTCCGTTGATATCCACGCCCTGTACCGGTTCATCCAGTACCAGCAGGTTTGGATTGCGTAGTAATGCCCGTGCCAGCAGGACTCGCTGCATCTCTCCGCCAGATAATCCGTGGATAGATTCCTTCAGCAATGTTTCAGCGCCTACATCTGAAAGCGCCTCTGACATCAATGACTTATCTTTGCATTGTGCGGTTTGAAGGAAACGTTGCACGGTCAATGGAAAGGTACGATCGATATGTAACTTCTGTGGCATATAGCCGATGCGCAAGCCGTTTTCACGCCATACATTGCCCGTGGAAGGTTTGGTTAAACCCAACACCACTTTGACCAACGTGGTTTTACCGGCGCCATTGGGGCCGATTATCGTGGTGATACAGCCTTTATGCAGGGCCATATCGATGTTTTGCAATACATGGTTGCGGCCAAAGTGCAGATTAACCTGTTCCAGACGGACCAGATCGTGATGAGACGTCATTATTCGGCATGCTCCTGGCAGTTAGGGCAGCAACCCAGCACCTCAATCGACTGTTGCTCCGTGGTAAACCCCAGCGCAGACGCTTGCTGGCGGATCAGCGCTTCAGCGGCGCTGCTGTCGGCTTCCACAGCGGTGTTGCAGTGGCGGCAGACCAAAAAGCAGCCGTGATGTGCTTCGTCGGGGTGGGGGCAACCAATAAATGCGTTGAGCATGGCAATACGGTGCACCAACCCCTGTTCCTGCAAGAAATCGAGTGCCCGATAGACAGTGGGCGGTGCCGAGTTAAATCCGGCCTCTGCCAGCGCGGGCAGGATCTCGTAGGCACCTAAAGGTTTATGGCTCTGCCACACCAGCTTCAGCACCAGCTCACGAATGGGGGTCAGGCGAAGGCTCCGTGCTTTGCACAACGAGCGGGCTTCATCCATCGCTTGTTCAATACATTGGCTGTGATCGTGGTGTGTCTCGAAAGCGATTGTGTCAGCGCACATATAGAGAAAAACCTTCTTGTTTTGTTATAGTATAACGGAACATTTATCAGGATGAACCGACACCATGCGTTTTAAAGCCATTATTGTATTTCTCAGCCTGTTCTTCAGCCAGTTTTCTCTTGCGGCTGACGATGTGAAGGTACTGGCCAGTATTAAACCACTACAGCTGATTGCTCACGATATTGTGGGAACCACGGGAGAGGTCCAGTTGTTGCTGAAACCGGGTGCATCTCCTCACCACTACTCTATGAAACCGTCGGATATGCGTAAGCTTGCTGATGCGGGACTCGTGATTTGGGTCGGACCGGAGATGGAGCAGTTTTTGGCAAAGTCGCTGCGTACAGTGAAAACCTCTACCCTGCAGATGGCCGACAACGACGAAGAACACATCGATCATCATACTGATGACCATGCAGACCATGCAGACCATGCAGACCATGCAGACCATGCAGACCATGCAGACCATGCAGACCATGCAGACCATGCAGACCATGCAGACCATGCGGATGAAGCCGTAGATGAAGACCATCACGATCATCATGGTGAAGATCTGCATTTCTGGCTGGATCCGATTGAAGGTCTGGCGTTTGCAGACGCACTGAAAGACCGGTTGAGCCTTGTATATCCGCAGCACGCAGAGACATTTGCTGCAAACTATGCTCGTTTTGAGCAAAACCTGCGCGGACTGGATGCAGCGTTACACCAGCAGTTTATACCCGTGAAGTCTCAGGGGTTTTTTGTGTTTCATGATGCCTGGGGGCATTTTGTGGAGCATTACGGTCTGA
>JAGSHA010000265.1 GCA_023954795.1 Oceanospirillaceae bacterium
TCTTTTGCTGCTTGCTCGAAGATCGGAGCAAACTGCTGACAAGGACCACACCAGGTCGCCCAGCAATCGACTAGTACCGGAATATCGTTGCGGTTGAGTACGCTGCTGACGTTGGCGGCAGACAGTTCCTGCACCTTTCCACTGAAGACCGGGTTTTTACACTTACCACACTTGGGGCCGTCACCAAGACAATCCGCCGGGATACGGTTGGTGACGTTACAGTGTGGGCAGCTGAGATTAAGTGACATCGTTATTCTCCTTGTGAGTCCGACAAGCGGCGTGACTCTGCGTGGGACTTCGGTTTACTTGCCGATACAGAACGAACTGAAGATGCGGCCAAGCAGGTCATCCGAGCTGAATTCACCGGTAATTTCGTTCAGCGCCTGCTGTGCCTGACGCAGATCTTCGGCCAGTAACTCACCCGCCCCATTCATCACCAGCTGGTCATGACCCGTTTGCAGCAGTTCATGGGCCTGTTCCAACGCTTCCAGATGACGACGACGGGCCAGAAATCCACCTTCAGTGGTGCTGGTAAAGCCCATACAGGTTTTCAGATGGTCGCGTAGGACATCCACACCCAAATTGCCCTTTGCCGAGAGTGCAATCAGGGTGTGACCGTGGGATTCACGCTGGCCGATGGATTCACCGCTCAGGTCCGCTTTGTTGCGGATGACGGTAATTTTATCTGCATCGGGCAGCTGGTGAACAAACTCCGGCCAGATCTGTTCAGGATCGTCCGTGTTGGTTGTTGTGCTATCCACCATCAATAGGACCCGGTCGGCGTTGCGGATCTCGTCCCAGGCACGATTGATACCGATACGTTCCACCTCATCAGGTGCTTCGCGTAGACCGGCAGTATCGATGATATGTAACGGCATACCGTCGATATGGATATGTTCGCGCAGGACATCACGGGTGGTCCCGGCAATATCCGTGACGATCGCCCGTTCCTGCCCTGCCAGTGCATTGAGCAGGCTGGATTTACCGGCGTTCGGACGGCCCGCGATTACCACATTCATGCCTTCACGCAGCAAGCTGCCCTGCTTGGCTTCGGACTGGACGGCATCTACCCGCTCCAGCACGCTTTCCAGATCGGACAGTACTTTACCGTCAGCCAGAAAATCGATCTCCTCTTCAGGGAAATCGATGGCGGCTTCGACATAGATACGCAGCTGAATCAGGGATTCAACCAACTCATGGATACGATTGGAAAACTCGCCCTGCAGTGAGCGTAAGGCACAACGTGCCGCTTGCTCGGAGGAGCTGTCGATCAGGTCGGCAATTGCCTCTGCCTGTGCCAGATCCAGCTTATCGTTGAGGAAGGCGCGTTCGGAGAACTCACCCGGACGGGCCAGACGCGCACCCAGCTCCAATACACGACGCAGGATAAAGTCCATGATGATCGGACCGCCGTGACCTTGCAGCTCCAGAACGTCTTCGCCGGTAAAGGAGTTCGGCCCGGGAAAATACAGGGCGATACCCTGATCGATCTGATTACCGCTGCCATCCATAAACGCACCGTAATGGGCGTAACGGGGTTTGGGTTCCAATCCCAGTATGTCACGGGCGATGGTCAGCGCCTTTTTACCCGAGACGCGGATAATGCCCACACCGCCACGTCCCGGAGGGGTGGCCTGAGCTGCAATGGTATCTTGATCAATCAGTGTCATATTCGTGTACCGTCAAAAGCAAAAAAGGCCCATAAGGGCCTTTTTAACAGGGAGGTGGTTTACTTGGCTTTCGCCGGTTCACCACTGCCCTCGATCTGTTTGTTGATCACGTACTGCTGTGCGATAGAGAGTACGTTGTTCACTACCCAGTACAGGGTCAGACCTGCCGGGAACCACAGGAAGAAGAAGGTGAAGACAATTGGCAGCATCTTCATAATCTTCGCCTGCATTGGGTCTGGAGGTGTTGGGTTCAGCGACTGCTGAATAAACATACTCGCGCCCATCAGCAACGGCAGGATGAAATATGGATCTTTGGATGACAAGTCAATCAGGTACAGGAACTCGGCATGACGCAGTTCCACAGATTCCATCAGTACCCAGTACAGAGCGATGAAGACTGGCATCTGCGCAACAATCGGCAGACAGCCACCCAGAGGGTTGATCTTCTCTTTCTGATACAGCTTCATCATTTCCTGAGACATCTTCTGGCGATCATCGCCATACATCTCTTTCATGCGCGCCATTTCAGGACCGAACTTACGCATCTTCGCCATGGACTTGAACGCTTTAGCATTCAAGTGGAACAGCGCAGCTTTCACCAGTACGGTAACCCCGATGATTGCCAGACCCCAGTTACCGAGGAAGGAGTAAACCTTAGTCAGCAACCAGTACAGAGGCGATGCAACCCACCACAACCAACCGTAATCAACGGTGAGTTTCAGGTTTTCGTTGGCTGCTGCCATCTGATCCTGATCTTTAGGACCGGCGTAGAAGTCTGCAGTAACGGTCTTAGTCGCACCCGGCGCAACAATGAAGTCAGGCGAGATGAAACCCATGATGTATGCGTCGTTCAGCTTACGAGACTTGTAGTTGTACTCGGCACCGGCTTCCGGAATCCAGGCACTGACAAAGTAATGCTGAACAAAGGCAACGTAACCATCCTGAGAAGTGGCTTTAAACGCCTTCTCATCCATGTCGTCGAAATCAACTTTCTGATAGTTGTCTTCAACGGTGGAGAACACTGCACCCAGGTAAGACTGCATACCCATATCGGTGCTGCTGGTAGGGTCTTCGCTGCTGTCACGCTTGATCTGGCCGAACAGGTTTGCCTTCCAGTTCTCTGCAGACTGGTTATCGACAATGTAGGACAGGCCAACGTTATAGGATCCTTTGGTGAAGGTATAACGTTTAGTGATCTTCACACCTTTAGAATCGGTGAGTTTCAGATCAACGTTAATACTTTCCTGTTCACCCAGCTCAAATTGAGCCGCGTCAACCTCGTATGTTGGACGACCTGCTTTGCTGGCATCCGGACCATCGCTACCCACCAAACCGCTCTGAGAAACGTAGGTGCGGTTAGCAGTCTGTTCCATCAATACGAATGGCTGTTCAGAACCTAGAACGGCTTTGTGTGCTGGCAGGGCCACCTGAATGATATCGCCACCTTTAGTGTCGATAATGACATTCAGCACATCAGTGTTGATGGTGATCAACTGTGCGGAAGCGGCTTTAACTTTCGCGCCGGTATTTGGTACGTCTGCGCTTGCTGTTTCTTCGTCAGCCGCCACGGGCAGATCTGTTTCTACAGCAGGAGTACTGTACGCGGAAACCGAAGTTACTACCTGCTCACCCGCTGGCTGCGTCTGGCCGTAGTCTTCGTTCCACTGCAGTACCAGCATGTAAGAGATCAATGCCATTGCGGTGATCAGTATGATTCGCTGTACATCCATGGGTTAACCGTTTTCTTTGTTTGTACGCTGTTTAGCTTTTTTTCTTAGCCGCGACCAACACTTGGAGCTCAATTTGTGAAGATCTTCGGATTCCAGGTCGCCTAATCCACGTCGTGCGAGCACGACAATGTCAACCGCAGGTAATTTATGCTGATTGAGGCGAAAAGACTCGCGAATGATACGCCGAACACGGTTACGTTGCACCGCTAAGCGTACATTTTTTTTGGATAAGACAAACCCGATACGAGGGTGATCGAGTCCGTTGGGACGGGCAAGAATAAGGATCTGTTGGTCTGGTACTTTCAGAGAAGCATTATCAAATACTCGCTGAAAGCCCCCACCAGTAAGAATTCTTAACTCGCGGGGATATCCGAATGTGGTCATTCAAATAACCAGACCTTTTCAGGAAGCCATTACTTAGACAGACGCTTACGGCCTTTAGCACGGCGACGGTTAATCAACTGACGACCATTTTTGGTAGCCATGCGAGCACGGAAACCGTGAGTACGTTTGCGTTTCAGAACGCTTGGTTGGAATGTTCTTTTCATCGGAGTAGTCCTACTAACACTCGTTAATGTTGGGTGCCTGAGTATCAGCACGGTAAAAATTAGACCGCGGATTCTACGTAATCTGTTCTACACCTTCAACTGTAATTTACCTCTTTTGTATAAATAATCGGCAAAAAAATGACAATCTGGATAACATCAGGATGTTGGCCTAAATCTGTTGAAAACTTAGGGATCCAAAAAATAATCAATAAGATAGCCTGTGATTAAGGTTGGGGGAATCACGTTGAAAGGTTGTTGCTTAAATCGCCAAAAAATTCTCTGATCCCCGTAAAACGGGCTTTTTCAGCCGGATTGAGTTCTGTGTCAGGTATTTTGTAAATAATGGAATTGTTTGTGGATAAGTGGGCGGCTTGAGGATAAAATCCTTACCCTTGGATAAATAAAGCCTTCAGTACCACCGAAGCTGCATAAAAGCAGGCCCGCTGCGCTGTGTACAAGTCGTGCTACACCCTTGTGTTTGCAGACTGTATATAAGGTGCAGTGTGTGTCTAGCAGCGTACGGATCAAGTACAGAACGTACTTAGAACGTGGAGAGGATCAGTTAAATTATGTCGACGGAATTGTGGGATCGCTGTTTGCAGAGCCTTCAGGAAGAGTTTCCTGCTCAGCAATACAACACCTGGATCCGACCTCTGAAAGCATCACCCGACTCCCCGGATAAGCTGGTCCTGTTGGCGCCAAACCGTTTTGTTAAGGACTGGGTCAGCGACAAGTTCCTGTCCCGGATTCGTCAGGTCGTGTGCGACGTCAGCGGCGATATCAGCGCCAGCGTCTCTCTGGATGTCGCGGGTATGGCTGGTGCCGCACGTGGTCTGCGTCAGCGCCCTGTCATGCCATCACATGCCCGACCTGCGGCTGTTGCGCCGATTCCGGCAGCGATACCCGCCGCGCAGCCAGCTGTTCATGCGCCGCCGGCGCCTGTTGCCGCCGCACCGGTGAGCTTCGGGGTATCTGAATCAGCCGAAATCATCACCCCGCCTACGGTATCTGAAGCACGTGAGTCATTGTTTCAAATGCCTCA
>JAGSHA010000456.1 GCA_023954795.1 Oceanospirillaceae bacterium
CTGATGAAGCAGCGTGCGATCCACGTTTACACCCACGATTCTATCGGTCTGGGCGAAGACGGTCCGACGCACCAGCCGATTGAACAGGTTGCTAACCTGCGTCACACACCGAACATGAGCTGCTGGCGTCCATGTGATGCGGTTGAATCCGCAGTGGCATGGAAAGCGGCACTGGAACGCACCGACGGTCCTTCTGCTTTGGTTTTCTCTCGTCAGAACCTGCCTCACCAGGCACGTACTGATGCTCAGATCTCTGACATCGCGCGTGGTGGTTACATTCTGCGTGATACTGATGGTGAGCCAGAAGCGATTTTGATCGCGACCGGTTCTGAAGTGGGTCTGGCAATGGATGCGGCTGAAGCGCTGGCAGCGGAAGGTAAACAGGTACGTGTCGTATCTATGCCTGAAACCAACCTGTTTGATAAACAGGATGCGGCTTACCGCGAGTCCGTACTGCCCGCTTCTGTGACTGCCCGTGTGGCGGTTGAAGCACTGCAGGCTGACTTCTGGTACAAGTATGTTGGCCTGAACGGCAAGATCGTCGGTATGACCACCTTTGGTGAGTCTGCACCGGCGGGTGAGCTGTTTAAACACTTCGGTTTCACCACCGAAAACGTAGCTGAGACTGTTAAGTCTCTGCTCTGATCTGTAAGAAAAAGAGGCAGCTTTCGGGCTGCCTCTGTTGTTTTGAGCCCTTTCGATGACCTATCGCGTCGCTATTAATGGTTACGGCCGTATCGGCCAGTGTGTTTTGCGCGCCATCTATGAGAATGGCTACCGCGATACGCTGGAAGTTGTGGCAATCAATGAGCTGTCTGACATTGATACCGTGACCTATCTGACCCGCTACGATACCACCCATGGGCGCTTTCCCGTGGGCGTGGATCATGACGGCAAACACCTGAAGGTGAACGGTGATCAGATTCTGATCCTGAACGAGGCTGATGCGAATCAGTTACCTTGGGCGGAACTGGATATCGATCTGGTGTTGGAGTGTTCAGGTGCGTTTAAGTCGCGTGATGCGGCTGAAGAACATCTGAACGCAGGCGCAAAGCGTTTGCTGTTTTCACAGCCCGCCACTGATGAAGTGGATTCTACGATTGTTTATGGTCTGAACGAGCAGTTGTTAAAGGCTGAACATACGATCGTCTCTGCCGCGTCCTGTACCAC
Source organism: Oceanospirillaceae bacterium (assembly GCA_023954795.1). Lineage (GTDB taxonomy): Bacteria > Pseudomonadota > Gammaproteobacteria > Pseudomonadales > Balneatricaceae > Pontibacterium. The sequence goes on from JAGSHA010000456.1 coordinate 1,171, forward strand.
CAACTGTGTTGTGCCGGTGCTGGATCTGCTAGATAAGGCCTTCGGCATCGAAAACGGTGTCACCACAACCATTCATTCAGCGATGAACGACCAACCGGTCATCGATAGTTATCACCAAACGGATCTGCGTCTGACCCGCAGTGCATTGCACTCGATTATTCCGGTCGATACCGGGTTGAACCGGGGTATTGATCGCCTGTTGCCCAACTTGGCACAGCGCTTTGAATGCCTGCACCTGCGTGTACCGACTATTAATGTATCGGTGATGGATCTGTCGCTGAACCTGAAGCAGCCTACGGACCGTGATCAGGTGAATGCGATCTTTAAGCTGGCAGCGTACTCCGAGCTGAACGGACTATTGGGCTATACCGAGGAGCCTCATGCTTCGGTAGACTTCAATCGTGATCCACGTTCTGGTGTTGTTGATGGTACCCAGACCCGGGTTTCTGGTGGAACGCTGGTCAAAATGCTGTGCTGGTTTGATAACGAATGGGGCTTTGCCAATCGGATGCTCGATGTGGGTCGGCACTGGTTGCAGCTAAAAAGCTAATTTCAATTACTTTTCATTTTAGAAAGAGTTAGGACACGTCAATGAGCGTACTGAAGATGACTGATCTGGATCTGAGCGGCAAACGCGTTCTGATCCGTGAAGACCTCAATGTCCCTGTCAAGGATGGCCAGGTAACCTCTGATGCCCGTATCCGCGCATCTCTGCCAACCATTGAGCTGGCATTGAAAGCGGGTGCAAAAGTGATGGTGATGTCCCACCTGGGCCGTCCAACAGAAGGCGAATACGAAGAGAAATTCTCTCTGGCGCCGGTTGCCGACTACATCTCCAACCTGCTGGAGCGCCCAGTGCCGCTGGTAAAAGACTGGCTGGACGGTGGCTTCGAAGTGGCTGAAGGTGAGCTGGTCTTGCTGGAAAACGTCCGCTTTAACGCTGGTGAGAAGAAAAACAACGAAGCATTGTCAAAACAGATGGCAGAGCTTTGTGATGTCTACGTGATGGATGCGTTTGGTACGGCTCACCGTGCACAGGCGTCTACTCACGGCGTTGCCCAGTTTGCACCGGTTGCTTGTGCAGGTCCTTTGCTGGCTGGTGAATTGGAAGCCTTGGCGCAGGCGCTGGAAACTCCGGCTCAACCCCTGACTGCGATTGTAGGCGGCTCAAAAGTATCGACCAAACTGACCGTACTGGAATCGCTGTCCGACAAAGTTGACCAGCTGATTGTTGGTGGCGGTATCGCAAATACGTTCCTGGCCGCTGCAGGTAAGCCAGTGGGTAAGTCTCTGTATGAAGCTGATCTGATTCCACAGGCGAAAGCGCTGATGGAAAAAGTAAACGTACCGGTGCCTACCGATGTGGTTGTAGCTAAAGAGTTTGCTGAAGATGCAGAGGCGGTGATCAAGTCTGCGGATGATGTCGCGGAAGACGAAATGATTCTGGATATCGGTCCTGAATCCGTCAACAGTGCAACTTACCGGTCTGACCGGCAGTTATTCGGCGTTGAGGATCACTGGTCTGCACCGGCTGAATTTATCCGCCGGGGGCAGGGGGATTGTGAAGACTTTGCTATCGCCAAGTTTTTTACCC
>JAGSHA010000436.1 GCA_023954795.1 Oceanospirillaceae bacterium
GGCAACGCCACGGCAGCAAGAATACCGAGCAGTGCGATCACTACTACCAACTCGACTATCGTAAAACCTGCTTGTTTTTTCATGGTTTTCTCCGCTAAACCTAAGCAATTTGTCATTCTGTCACGTCAGACGTTAAAAACGCATGACGTGAGTCCATAAATCTTCGCTCTACAACATATTCAGATCGATCCGTCGCTTAAATACGTAGGCTGCGATCAAATTTCCAAATGCGCTGCTTTCGATTTTTGAGTACTGTAACAGGTTCTTGGTAACAGCATCCAGCGCAAAGAAAATCATTTTTTCTGGCCTGCTGTCAATCACCCTTTTATTGCAGTACTTAGCTCCCAGAGTGGCAGGAAGACACCTAGCGCCAGCACTAAAACCATCCCGCCAATAATCATAATCAGGATTGGCTCAATCGCTGTGGCGAGGTTTTTCAGGTCGTAATCCACCTCTTCCTCATAGAAGTCGGCCGCTTCCGACAACATTTGATCCACCTGGCCGGTTTCTTCACCCACCGCCAGCATCTGCATCACCAGCGGGCTAAACATACCGGTGCGTGCGGCCGATTGGGTAAAGGACTCTCCGCGCTCGATCGCCTGTCTCATCCCAGCCACTTTTCCGCCAATATATTTATTACCGACCGCGCGGGATACCACCATTAAACCTTGTTCAATTGGAACACCGGCTTTTAATACCATGCTGAACGTTCGGGTAAATCGCCCTAATATGACACGATAAAAAATACTACCGATGAGCGGAAATCGCAGCTTGGATTTATCCCACTGCAACTCACCAGATTCCGTTTTTTTCCAACGTTTAAAGAACACATATCCGGCAATCATGATCGCCAGGAGCAGATGCCACCAGTCCACCATGAAGTTGGAGATGCCAATCAGCACTTGGGTCTGCCAGGGCACCCCGCCCCCTAAGCTTTCGAAGACCGATTTAAAGGCCGGGATTACAAAGATATTAATCACTACCATCGCGGCTGCGATCGTAATAAATACAAACGTGGGATAGCGTGTTGCCTGCTTCACATTTTTGACGGTATTACGTTCCAGCTCAAGATAAGCAGCCATCTGGGCAAACGACGCATCAAGCCGACCGGTATTTTCACCCACATGGATGATACTGGTGTAGAGATCACTGAAGATCTTTGGGTGCTTGTTCATCGCAGCGGACAATGTATTACCTTTGTCCAAGTCGTCCGATAGTTCCGTTACGGCCTCCTGCAACATCTGATTGCGCAAGCTTCCCGCAAGCCCCCTCATCGCACGGGTTAGTGGCACCCCCGCTTTGGTCAGGCTGTACATCTGGCGACTGAACATGATCAACTCGTCGACACTGACCTTCTCCAGAAACTTCAGCCGAATCTCGCCACTGCCCTTCTTGTCATCCTTCGCAGCCTGACTAATGGGCGTAATACGGATAGGGGTGATGCCGTCTGCAAGCAATTGCGAAGCCGCCTGACTGCGACCATCAGCCTCGACACGCCCGTGGGCCTTCTCTCCATCCGGGTTACGGCCTTCATATTCGAAATGTGGCATTCAGTCTTACTCCAGCTCCAACTTGATTGTACCGCCCGGCGCAATAGCCGGAGCTTGCTGGGTTGTCGGTGAGACTGTTTTAACTGCTTTCGCTTCCTGCTCAGATTTTGCCAATGATTCAGCATTGTACTTCGATTCATCCAGCTGCTCGGTCACACGGAAAACTTCTTCCAGTGTGATCAGGCCTTTTGAGGCCAGATCCAATGCGCTATACACCAACGGCTGGTAATGCGGATCGGTAGAGGCCGCAGCCGTAAATGCTGAGCTATCGTTGCGGCGCAATGCATCGGCCATTGAATCGTTCAACTCCAGCAGTTCAAAAATACCGATACGCCCCTTGTAACCGGTATTATTGCAATAGGTGCAACCGCGCCCTTTTTTAAACTCGCCTTCGCTCAGCCCCAGTTTCGGTAGATGGGCCGCTAGCCAAGCGTTTTCCTGCGGTGAAGGCCGAAACTCGCTGGCGCAGTTGTTACAGACCTTGCGCACCAGACGCTGGGCCAAAATAGCGCGGATCGCAGACGCCGCCAGATAACCTTCTACACCAATATCCACCAGCCGCATCGCACTGGAAACAGCGTCGTTGGTATGCAGTGTCGAAAGTACAAAGTGCCCTGTCATCGCCGCGCGCAGAGAGATCTCCGCCGTTTCACGATCACGAATCTCACCCAGCAGTAATACATCCGGATCCTGTCGCAGACAGGCTCTCAGCACACTGGCAAAGGTCAGACCGATCTCAGGATGAACCTGCACCTGATTGACACGTGGCAGCCGGTATTCCACCGGATCTTCCACCGTGATGATTTTTTTATCGAAACTGTTCAGTTCGTTCAACGCGCCATAGAGGGTGGTGGTTTTACCACTGCCGGTTGGTCCGGTCACCAGGACGATACCGTGAGGCTCACGAATCAAGCGGCGCAGACGCGCCAGCATGTCATCGGGCATCCCCGCCTTGTCCAACCCGACAATCCCCCCGGACTGATCCAACAAACGCATAACAACCGATTCACCGTGTTGGATCGGCAACGTTGAAATACGCACATCGATACTGCGCCCCTTCACGTTCATATTGAAGCGGCCGTCTTGCGGCAGGCGTTTTTCGGAGATATTCAGATGCGCCATTAACTTCAGACGCAGTACCAGTGCCGATGCGATGCGATGCTCTTTCATCACATGTTCGTGCAACATACCGTCTACACGCTGTCTGACGCGAAGCACGGTTTCATCCGGTTCGATATGAATATCCGACGCACCTATCTGCACCGCATCTTCAAACAGGCTTTTGAGCAACTTAACAACCGGTACGTCTTTCTCATCGTTCGCGGTCATCTGGGCCAGATCGAACGCGTCTTCGGCGATCTCGTCACTCAGCTGATCGGCCAATACCTCAATATCGCTGGTGCGGCGATACACCAGATCCAGTGACTGCAGCAGCTGGGATTCCGATACCACAGCAACATCAACCGGTTTTGGCAGCAA
>JAGSHA010000479.1 GCA_023954795.1 Oceanospirillaceae bacterium
CCTTGCGCGATAACACCACTGGCAACGGTACCGCAGAAACCACGGAAATCGAGATTCGGACGATTGACATACTGCACGGGGAAACGGAAGTGCTGCAGGTCTTTATCTGTCGAGACACGCACCGTTTCCAGCAATTTCATCAGCGAGGCACCTGGATACCAGTCCATCTTTTCACTGACAGAAACAACGTTATCGCCTTCCAGTGCGGAGATCGGAACAAAACGCAGGTCATCAAAGCCAAGATACGTCGCAAACTCTTTGTAATCGGCTTTGATCTGCTGATACACATCTTGACTGTAATCGACCAGATCCATCTTATTAACAGCTACGATGATGTGTTTAATACCCAGCAAGCTACAGATAAAGCTATGGCGGCGCGTTTGGGTCTGCACCCCTCTGCGAGCATCAATCATCACAATGGCCAGTTCACAGTTAGATGCACCGGTTGCCATATTACGAGTGTACTGTTCATGCCCCGGACAATCGGCAATGATGAATTTCCGTTTATCCGTACTGAAATAGCGGTACGCTACATCAATGGTAATACCTTGTTCGCGCTCGGACTGCAGACCATCAACCAACAAGGCCAGATCCAGGCTATCGCCCGCATTACCCACGCGTTCGTTGTCTTTTTGTAACGCAGACAGATGATCTTCAAAGATCAACTTGCTGTCATATAACAAACGACCGATCAGCGTGGACTTGCCATCATCAACGTTACCGCAGGTTAAAAACCGCAACAGATCTTTATTTTCATGTTGCTTAAGATACGCCTCGATATCGGTGGCTATCAGCTCCGAGCTGTGCGACATGCTTCAGTCCTTTTTAATAATCTGATGGGTAAGCAGGTAGTCGATCATTTGATCAACCGCCTCTTCGACCGTCTGTATTGCTGTATTCAGGGTGATTTCCGGGGACTCTGGCTTCTCATAGGCTGAATCAATACCCGTAAAATTTCTAATTTCACCTTTGCGTGCTTTTTTGTAGAGCCCTTTCGGGTCTCGTCGCTCACACTCTTCCAACGGCGTATCCATAAAGACTTCTACAAACTCGCCTTCGTCTACCAGCTCTCGCACCATCTGGCGATCTGCACGAAACGGAGAGATAAAGGCCGATAACACCAGCAAACCTGAATCGGCGAAGAGTTTAGACATCTCACCAATGCGGCGAATATTTTCAACGCGGTCTTCATCGGAAAAGCCCAAGTCTTTATTCAGGCCATGACGCACATTATCCCCATCAAGCAAATAGGTGTGATGCCCCATTTCGAACAGGCGCTGTTCGAGTGCCCCAGCGATCGTAGACTTCCCGGAACCGCTCAAACCAGTAAACCAGAACACACAAGGCTTCTGTTTTTTCTGCTCCGCACGTGATTGTTTGCATACTTTATGGTTATGCCAGACAACGTTTTCGCTACTCATAATCCTTCAAATCCCGAAAAAATTCTCAGTGTTACGCCCGATCCACTGCTTAATAGATATCTTTAGATAAAAGCGATAATGGCGTTTTAATAAGAATCTTAACATCAAGCCATACCGACCAGTTATTAATATATTCCAAATCATAATCAACGCGTTTTTGCATTTTATCAATGGTTTCAGTTTCACCACGACAACCACTAATTTGAGCCAAACCCGTAATACCCGGTTTAATGCGATGACGCGCAAGGTATGCATTTATTTTATCGGAATAAAACTCATTGTGCGCCACTGCGTGCGGACGCGGACCGACTAAAGACATTCGCCCCTGCAGCACGTTGAACAACTGCGGCAACTCATCAATAGAAGTGCGACGAATAAACTTACCTACTCTGGTAATACGCGGGTCTTCACGCTGCGCCTGAGTTACCTCTCCGGCACTATCCACATGCATCTTCATGCTGCGGAACTTCCACACCTTGATGATCTTACCGTCCCAACCATGACGCTCCTGTTTAAAGAACACTGGCCCGGATGAAGAAAGCTTCACAGCCAAAGCCGTTAGGAGTAAGACGGGGCTTAGCAATACAATGGATAGCAGCGCCACGGATCGATCCATGAAGTCTTTAAGCAACGAGCCTCGACGCCGTGATGTCAACGGACTTTCATTCAGGAAGATCAGCGGCATACCCGCTACTTCACGTACAGAGTGATTCAACAAATTCAGCGCATAGATGTCAGGCACCCAAATGAGATCCACATTCATATCCAACAGATCAATGTGCAGATCACCGATTTTACCCGACTGTTCTATTGGCAATGCCAGATACACACGCTTCACGCCACGCATACGGATCACTTCACGCAACGCCTGTGGGTCATCGACTACAATGGCACCCTCTTGTTCACCCGCCGCTTCCTGACCACTCAG
>JAGSHA010000494.1 GCA_023954795.1 Oceanospirillaceae bacterium
CGTCGCGTATTCACGCGGATAACCTTGTTTCTCCATCTCCGGGATCAGCAGCGGACCAATCGCTGCAACACCCGTCAGGCCGGAGCCGGAGATTGCACCGATCAGCGCACAGCTGATGGTTGCAACCACGCCCAGACCACCGCGCAGGTGACCTACAAAGATATTCACAAAGCGCAGCAAACTGGCCGCGATCCCACTGACACTCATAATGGTGCCGGCCAGGACAAACAGTGGAATTGCCAGCAGCACCGGGTTACCCAGCTGCTGGAAGCCCCATAGCATGTTGCCTTTCATCACAACATCGCCAAGGAAATACATCACCATCAAACCGCCGCCAAAGCAGTACGGCAGTGGGATGCCAAGGGTTAACAGGATGACCAGTACGGCCACCGACATCAGCGCAACTTCAACCATGATTCGGCTCCTCATCAGCAAACAGCTCGCGAATGTGGCCGACGAGGTGCATAGCGGTGTACAGCATCATCAATACCAGGCCGGTCATTAAGGCGATATCGACGTAAAAAGTAGGGATGTACAGGGTTGGGCTCTCTTTCCATACCCGCCAGGAGTACTTGGTAAAGCGCCATGCCCAGTAAGTGAGCCAGCAACCTACAACCAGGCTCACAACTTCGCCGATGATGGCGAGGATCGTGTGCTGATGACGGGTTTTCAGGAAGATTTCCAGCACGTTAGCGCGGATATGGGTGTTCTCGCGGGATGCGTTCACTGCCCCTAGCAGGTAGAGCCACATGGTTGGATAGAGGAGGCTTTCCTCCAGACCCATCACTGGGATCTCCAGCACGTAGCGGGTGATTACCTGGACAAACTGTCCGAGGGCCACCAAACAGATCAGCCCGGTCAGAAGAATACTGACGAATCGGTTCATGGGCGTGTTTCCTCAAATCACAACGTTCTTGTAGTTATTAGTTTTGGATGTGCACTGGGTCTGTGAGCCGGAGGCAGAGACAACAGCGCAGATTCCGTTCTGAAATATTCGCAATCACACCCTATAAAATCAAAACGATAATATTGATCAGTCCATAGATTTTTTTTATGCTTTAATGAAGTTGCCTTACAAATCAGTGGGTTTACAGATCAGAGGGTTTTATGAATCTCAGCATTCGCCAGTTGCAGGCATTTCGTGAAGTGATGCGCACCGGATCAATCTCAGAAGCGGCACGGGCGCTGAATCGGACCCAGCCTGCGGTCAGCTCTCTGATTGCCAGTCTGGAAGAGGAGTTGGGGTTGACGCTGTTTGAACGCCAGCGCGGGCGGCTGGTGCGCAAACCCGAAGCGCAGTTTTTTCTGGAAGAGACGGAAGCGGTGCTGGAACGACTGGCACATACGTCGCGTACGATGAAAGAGCTGGCCTCGCTGAAAGAGGGGCGGTTGCGTATTGCCTGCATGCCTGCATCCTCTCAGTTCATGATGCCCCGGCTGGTGGCTGACTTTGTACAGGATAAGCCACAGGTCAAAATCTCCTTGATGATGCGTGCCTCGGCCATCATTGAAGAGTGGGTCGCCTCACAGCAATACGATCTGGGCCTGGCGGAAACGCCTCCACCGAACAGTGCGCTGGCGATGCAAAATTTCGAACTGAGCTGTGTCTGTGCACTCCGGCACGATGATCCACTGGCGGAGAAGTCATTGATCACACCGCAGGATCTGTCAGGCAAACCTTTGGCGGTATTGCAGGAAGATCATCCGAACCTGATTGCCAGTCGGGAAGCGTTTCGTAAGGAGAAGGCTGTGTTTGAGCCGCGCTTTGAGTTACGCAACTTCCAGCCAGCGTTAAAGCTGGTGGAGGAGAAGTTGTGTTACTGCATCTGTGATCCCATCACCGCGAGCAGTTATTACGATTATCATCAGGTGGAGCCACAGTTGGTGTTTCGACCGTTTGCACCGGTGGTGCCGCTCATGGTGTCGATTCTGACCCCGGCCCATCGACCGCAATCACTGTTGGCATCGGCGTTTATCGATATTCTGGTGGAGGAGATTAACCGGATCGATACGTTGTTTGCAGGGGATGGTTCGTCGGAGTTTGAGGCGCGTTAGGAGAGATTAGAGGCAG
>JAGSHA010000170.1 GCA_023954795.1 Oceanospirillaceae bacterium
GGCTCTGGATGCGATGGACGAGTGGTGCACCAATCAGCACGGTAAGTCTGGTTTGACCCAGCGGGTGAAAGACAGCGAAATCAGTGAGCGTGAAGCGGAACAGCGCACGATCGAGTTCTTGCTGGAGCACGTGGATAAGGGAGCTTCTCCTATCTGCGGCAACAGCATTGGTCAGGACCGTCGTTTCCTATATCGCCACATGCCGGAGCTGGAAGCGTTCTTCCATTACCGTAATCTGGATGTGAGTACGATCAAAGAGCTGGCGAGCCGCTGGCGTCCTGAAGTGTTAGATGGCGTGCAGAAAAAAGGCACGCATCTGGCGTTGGATGATATCTACGACTCTATCAAAGAGCTGCGCCACTACCGCGAAGTGTTCTTTAAGTTTGAAGATTAATCCTTGATACGTTTCATTCCCGGGTGAGACAGAATCGGCAGCGGCTGGGCCTGAGCGTCCAGTTGCAGCTGGTTGAGTGCCCATCGAATATGCTCCCGAACCACCTCTGATGGATGGTCTAACCGGTCATTCAGCGCCGTGACGACCTTTTGCCCTCCGTTGCCATTACCTAATGCAACCGCGATATTGCGCAGCCAGCCTTCATGCCCGGTGCGGCGAATGGCCGAGCCTTCGGTTTTTTTCAGAAAAGTCGCTTCGTCCCAGCTGAACAGGTTTAGCAGTTCAGCGTCGTTGAGGTTGTTGCGAGGGTAAAAATCGGCTTCTTCCGTAAAGTGCGAAAAGCGGTTCCACGGGCAGATCATCTGGCAGTCGTCGCAGCCAAAAATTCGGTTGCCGATTTTTGAGCGCAGCTCTTCGGGGATGTTGCCCTTAAGTTCAATTGTCAGATAAGAGATGCAGCGCTTGCCGTCTAATACGCCGGGTTGTGGAAATGCCTCGGTGGGGCACACATCAAGGCAGGCCGTGCATCGCCCACAGTGGTTTTCAGTTTCGGGTGGATCGACCGGCAGTGGCAGGTTGATAAACAGCTCACCCAATAAGAACCATGATCCAGCCTCTTTGTTGAGGATTAAGCCGTGCTTGCCCACCCAGCCGATCCCGGCTTTTTGGGCTAGAGCACGCTCCATGACCGGTGCGCTATCAACAAACGCGCGATAGCCGAGGTCATCGACCTGCTCGGCAATTTTCTTGCCCAGTTGCGTCAGACGCTTACGCATCAGTTTGTGGTAGTCACGCCCCAGTGTGTAGCGGGCAACGTACCCTTTTTCCGGATTACTCAGTGTTTTCAGCTTTTCTGTGTTTTCGGGCATGTAATCCATCCGTACACAGATGATGCGTTGTGTGCCGGGGACCAACAGAGTCGGATCGAGACGTTTCTCAAAGTGATTGTTGAGGTAATCCATTTCCCCTTGATAGCCCGCGTCCAACCATGCTCGCAGCTTGTCTTTTTGATCGCTCAGGTCGGGAAAGGTAATGCCACATTGCTGAAACCCGAGTTCGTGTGCCCAGGTCTTAATATCCAGCGCAAGCTGATCCATTGTGTTGGGGGTGGGTGTAGGCATAATCGGGACTGTCATTACTCTATAATGAGATGGAAATATGGCATCTGTATGCAATTTTTTCTGGAGTCTGAAGCATGTCACTCGACCGAACCAAACTGCCGGCCACATTATACACGGCTGATCAATGCCGCGCCCTTGACCGCACGGCGATTGAGCAATTTGCCATTCCCGGATTTAAGCTGATGCAGCGTGCAGGGCATGCGGCCTTTGTTGTACTGCATGAGCGCTGGTCTGATATGCGTCAGCTCACGGTGCTCTGCGGTGGTGGTAATAACGGAGGTGATGGTTTTGTGATGGCGGTGCTGGCGCAAGCTAAAGGCATTGCCGTACAGGTGATCTGTCTGGGTGATGAGGGATTTACCGATCGTTTGCGTGGAGAAGCACTGGAAGCATGGCAGTGGATGAGCGCGCAAGGCATTGAGGTTGAGTATTTTCGTCCCGGCATGTCTCTCACCGGTGATGTGGTGGTGGATGCAATGTTAGGGACGGGGCTGGGTGGCGAGGTGCGTGGACAGGCGAGACAGGCCATCGATCAACTCAATCGCAGCGGCAAACCTGTTCTGGCGGTCGATATCCCTTCAGGTTTATGCAGTGATACAGGTGCGGCACTGGGCAGTGCTGTGTGCGCTGATTGTACTGTCACGTTTATCGGCGTTAAGCAGGGGCTGCTGACACATGAAGCGGTGGACCATGTTGGGCAGCTGTACTTTGATGGTTTAAAGCTGCCGGAAGATGTGTATGAGTTGGTGCCGGTCAGTGCCTTTCGTACGGCTGATATTGATCGGGAAGAGTTGCTTCCGGCACGGGCACGTTCAGCTCATAAAGGTACGAATGGACGTATTCTGATTGTGGGCGGCGATCTGGGGATGGGTGGCGCAGCACTCATGGCCGCTGAGGCTGCCGCCCGAACAGGCGCGGGGCTTATTTCTTTGGCTACCCGTCCTGAGCATGTATCGGCGGCGCTGGTGCGTGTACCTGAAGTGATGACTCATGGCATCAGTAGCGCAGGGCAGCTTGAGCCGTTATTGAATGTGGCTGATGTTATTGTTGTGGGGCCGGGGTTGGGGCGTGGAGCCTGGGGGCAGCAAATGCTACAACGGATTCTGGCGACTAAAACGCCATTGGTCATGGATGCCGATGCGTTAAACCTGATCTGCCTGTGGGGTATTGAACGCTATCGCCGGGATAACTGGATACTCACCCCTCATCCGGGTGAGGCGGGGCGTTTGTTAGAGCGCTCGGTCGCACAATTGCAGCAAAACCGCTTTCAGGCGGTAGCCCAATTGCAGGATGCGTGCGGTGGTAGTGTGATTTTAAAAGGTGCAGGAACCCTGGTCACCGATGGTGATGCTTTATATCTGTGTGATAAAGGTAATCCGGGAATGGCTGCCGGTGGGATGGGAGATGTACTTTCAGGTATCATTGGCGCTTTGTGGGCTCAGGGGCTCCAATCGGTGGATGCAGCGCGTATGGGAGTTTATCTGCATGCAGTCGCCGCTGACCGGGTTGCGGGGCAACAGGGTGAGCGTGGCATGATGGCCACTGATCTGATCGGTTGCCTGCCTCAGGTGATTAACGGACAACAGTGTATTAACGGAAACTAGAAAGCAGATGCAGTATCAGCGAGTATTGGCCGACGAGGCCGCAATGGTAGCGTTTGGCGCGGAGTTGGCACAGGTCAGTGAAGGGCAAGGGGTGATCTTTCTTGAAGGTGATCTGGGCATGGGGAAAACAACACTGTGTCGTGGTGTGCTGCAGGGGTTTGGCCATACAGGTGCAGTTAAGAGTCCAACCTATACGCTGGTAGAACCCTACGAATTGAAAGATAAGCACGTCTATCACTTTGATCTTTATCGCTTATCTGACCCGGAAGAACTTGAGTATCTGGGCATTCGTGATTATTTTGACAATCAGGCGTTATGTTTGATTGAGTGGCCTGATAAAGGCGCTGGGATTTTGCCGCAGCCCGATTTGATTCTGTCTATCACCGTTGAAGGGCGTGGACGACGGATTCAATGGCAGCCGGGAACTCAGTTTGGTCAGCAGTTGGCCGATAAGCTTCTGGAACAGAGATAGATGTAGATCAGGATGACGGGATTGCAGACGGTTTTAAGAACAGTTGTGCTACTGATGCTGTGTATGTGTGTAACAGTGGTGCAGGCAGCAGATGTAAAGAATGTGCGTATCTGGTTGGCACCGGATCACGCACGTCTGGTGTTTGATCTGAGCGGACCGGTTGAGCATAAAATCTTTACCTTGAAGAAACCCGATCGCATCGTGTTGGATGTCGCTTCGTCCAGCATGAGTGCAAATCTCTCCAAATTGTCATTGGCTAAAAGCCCCATTACACAGATACGAAAGGGTAAAAACGGCAAGCAGCTGCGTGTTGTACTGGATATGAAACGCTCGGTACGGCCGAAGAGTTTTGTATTGAAGCCAAACCAGAAATACGGTCATCGTCTGGTGGTGGATCTGTACGATGAAACGGCAAAACCTAAGGTGGTTAAAAAGGCCGTATTTCGTCCCCAAGCGACCGGTAAAGTTCGCGATATTATCGTCTCTATTGATGCCGGCCACGGAGGGGATGATCCAGGTGCCATCGGCGCCGGGCGGGTACGAGAGAAAGACGTTGTACTGGCCATTGCCAAAGATTTGAAAAAGCTGTTCGATTCTACGTCGGGTTATAAAGCGGTACTGACCCGTAAAAGCGACTATTACATCAGTTTGCGTGGGCGTACAAAAAAGGCCCGGCAACAAAACGCTGACCTGTTTGTGTCTATCCATGCGGATGCATTCAAAGACGCACGGGCAAAGGGCGCATCTGTTTGGGTGTTATCGCCACGGGGTGCATCGGGTGAAGTGGGTCGCTGGCTGGCACGTAAAGAGAACAGTGCCGATCTGATTGGTGGTGTAGGCAGTGTAAGTCTGGAAGATAAAGACGACGTTCTGGCAGGTGTGTTGCTGGATATGTCCATGACGGCAAGCCGGGCGGATAGCCGTCAGGTCGCCGGTAATATCCATAAAAACATCTCCAAGTTTGCCCGGATGCACAAACCATCAGTTGAGCAGGCTGGGTTTGTGGTGCTGAAATCCCCGGATATCCCTTCTCTGTTGGTTGAAACAGGGTTTATATCCAACCCGGGAGAAGCAAGAAAGCTTAAGACGCGTCAGTATCAGCGCAAGATGGCCCAGGCGATACATCGGGGTATTACGTCACACTTTGCCCGTAAGCCGCCGATGATGACTTACGTAGCGGAAGCTCAAAAGTCTGGGAAATCTGATACAGCCCGTGTCTATAAAGTGGTACGCGGCGATACACTGTCAGTCATTGCGTCCCGCAATGGAGTTCCTCTGAAGAAGCTACGCGCTGCCAACAAGCTGAAGAATGACCGTATTCGTATCGGTCAGGTTCTGCATATTCCTTCTAGTTAAACCAGGTTCCATACATGAAACGAATCAATCTGCTCTCGCCGCGTCTGGCTAACCAAATCGCGGCGGGTGAGGTCGTTGAACGTCCCGCGTCTGTGGTGAAAGAGTTACTGGAAAATAGCATTGATTCTGGTGCCAATAAGGTGGATCTGGAGATCGATCAGGGTGGCGTAAAGTTGATTCGCATTCGTGACAACGGTGGCGGTATCACTAAAGAAGACCTGCCGTTGGCGCTGAGCCGACATGCCACGTCAAAGATAATTGAGCTGGAAGATTTGGAAGCCGTGGCGACGCTGGGGTTTCGTGGTGAGGCGTTGGCGAGTATCAGTTCCGTCTCACGGCTGACCCTGACATCACGTCAGCCGGGAAATGAGTCAGCGTGGCAGGTACAAACTGAAGGTCGAGAGATGGATGCTGTGATTGCCCCTGCGGCTCATCCTGAAGGCACGTCGGTAGAAGTCCGTGACCTGTTCTTCAACACCCCGGCGCGGCGGAAGTTCCTGAAGACTGAAAAAACTGAATTTAAGCATCTGGATGAGGTTGTGAAGCGTCAGGCGTTGGGGCGTTTTGATGTGGCCTTCCAATTACGCCATAACGGTAAAGTGATTCATCAGTTGCGTCAGGCAGACAGCGAAATCGAACGCGAGAGGCGTATCGCGTCCGTGTGTGGTTCTGCATTCGTTGATAATGCCATGAAGGTTGATATGGAAGCCTCGGCGTCTGGATTGCGGTTGTGGGGTTGGATTGGTATGCCGACATTCTCGCGCAGTCAGGCCGATCTGCAGTACTTCTTTGTGAATGGCCGAATTATTCGCGATAAAGTTGTGTCTCATGCGGTACGGCAAGCGTATCAGGATGTTCTCTATCACGGGCGACACCCGGCGTATGTACTGTATCTGGAGTTGGATCCGGCGTTGGTGGATGTCAACGTGCACCCTACCAAGCATGAAGTCCGCTTTCGTGAAAGTCGTTTAGTACATGATTTTCTGTTTCGGACGATTCATCGGGTGATCGCGGATGCGCGACCTGACGAGCAGGTTGCGGCGCAGTCCACGCCTGCAGGTACATTGAATAGTCCAGCTGGTTTAGTGCCAGAACAAGGGGGTGTAGCCCCCATCCGTTTTGAGCAAGGGCGCATGCCGTTATCGTCAGCGCCGCGCCCTTCCGCGCGGGGTGTGAATGAGCAAATTGGCCGGTATGCGGCATTGCATCCGGACGCAACAGTGGGTGAGAGCCACACGGCGGGTGGAAGTGGGTTGGCAGGGTTAGGCGAGACGCTAAATGATCCTATGCCTCAAAATATGCCTGTCAGTTCTGCCGAAATGCCGGCAGAGAATGCTGAGCACTGCCCGCCGCTAGGGTATGCCGTGGCGCAGCTTCACGGTGTCTACATTCTCTCGCAAAATGCACAAGGTATGGTTGTGGTTGATATGCATGCGGCCCACGAACGTATCGTCTATGAGCGGATGAAAAAGGCGTATGAAACTGAAGTCGTGCGCAGTCAGCCTCTGCTGGTGCCGTTGAGTATGGCGGTGAGTGAGCGGGAAGCAGATTGTGCAGAGGAGCAGCTAGAAACATTCAAGCGACTCGGATTCGAACTGGCCCGGATGGGGCAGGAAACGCTGGTTATCAGACAGGTGCCGGTCGCGCTGGCTAAAGGTAATGTTGAGCAGCTGGTGCGTGATGTCTTGTCTGATATGTTGGTTCACGGCATCAGTCAGCGTATCGAAAATCATATCAACGAACTATTAGCAACCATGGCATGTCACGGTGCCGTGCGTGCTAACCGGCAGCTTACGGTAACGGAAATGAATGCTTTGCTACGCGATATGGAGATGACAGAGCGTAGTGGTCAGTGTAACCATGGTCGTCCCACCTGGACTCAGCTCAGTATGGCTGATCTGGATAAGCTCTTTATGAGAGGTCAGTAAGTGAGCAGTACGCAA
>JAGSHA010000305.1 GCA_023954795.1 Oceanospirillaceae bacterium
GTCATACCGGTGTTGGCTTCAACGTCAAGCAGCTCCCACAGCAGGCCTTTTTCGGTGTGGTCCGGGCAGGCAGGGTAACCAGGCGCCGGGCGAATGCCCTGATATTTCTCTTTGATGATGTCTTCGTTGCTCAGGCCTTCATCAGCACCGTAGCCCCACAGCTCTTTGCGCACCTGAGCATGCATATACTCAGCAAAGGCTTCGGCAAAGCGGTCCGCCAGCGCCTTAACCATGATGGAGTGATAATCATCGTGGTCCGCTTCATATTCGGCCACGATCTCATCACAGCCATGACCTGCAGTCACTGCAAAGGCGCCAAAGTAATCGGCCTTACCACTGGATTTAGGGGCGATAAAGTCCGTCAGACAGTGATTCGCTTTACCGCCGACTTTTTCCATCTGCTGGCGCAGGTGGTGCAGGGTGGTCAGTACTTCAGTGCGCGACTCATCGGTGTACAGCTCGATATCGTCAGTGTCTGTTGCGTTAGCTGGGAATATGCCCACCACACCGCTGGCACTGAGACGTTTCTCTTTTACCAGTTTGGCCAGTACTTCCTGAGCATCCGCATACAGCTCCCGAGCCTGAACGCCCACCACTTCATCATCCAGAATCCGCGGGAAACGCCCTGCCAGTTCCCATGACATAAAGAACGGCGTCCAGTCGAAGTAGTCCAGCAGAACATCCAGTGATACATCGTCATAGACATGCAGGCCCGGCTTAGCCGGCACCGGTGGCGTGTAGTCAGCCCATTCAATTGGCATCCGGTTCGCACGGGCGGCTTCCAGATTCACCCGGCGCTTATCATTCTGGCGTGCCATATGACGTTCACGCACAGAGACATAATCTTCCTGAATCTCTTTAACGTAAGTCGCTTTACGCTCAGACAGCAGGGTAGAGGCAACACCCACCGCACGGGACGCGTTGGTGACATGTACCACCTGGTCACGTTTAAGTGCCGGGTCGATCTTAACCGCCGTATGCGCCTTGGAGGTGGTAGCCCCGCCGATCAACAGCGGGATATCAAAGCCCTGGCGCTCCATCTCTTTGGCCACATGCACCATCTCGTCCAGTGACGGGGTGATCAGGCCAGACAGGCCGATAATATCCGCGTTTTCTTCTCGCGCTGTGCGCAGAATCGTTTCCGCAGACACCATCACACCCAGGTCGATGATCTCGAAGTTATTACACTGCAGCACTACACCCACGATATTCTTGCCGATATCGTGAACATCGCCTTTCACTGTCGCCATAACGATTTTGCCGGCGGAGGTGCTGACAGCATCCCCTTTTTCCTCTTCGATGTACGGCATCAGCCAGGCCACTGCTTTTTTCATCACACGGGCGGATTTCACCACCTGGGGCAGGAACATCTTACCGGCACCAAACAGGTCGCCAACGATGTTCATGCCATCCATCAAGGGCCCTTCGATTACATGCAGTGGGCGCTCGTGATTAAGACGACACTCTTCCACATCTTCGTCGATGAACTCGGTGATGCCTTTCACCAGCGCGTGGCTCAGTCGCTTGTTTACATCCCAGCTGCGCCATTCAGCGGCCTGAGGGTCTTCCTCGGCAGCGCCATCGCCCCGATACTTCTCGGCGATTGCCAGCATCTTCTCGGTGCCGTCCGGGTCGGTATTCTGCACAATGGCTTCAACGTGCAAACGCAGCTCTTCTGGCAGATCATCGTAGATCGCCAGCTGTCCCGCGTTAACGATGCCCATGTCCATACCGTTTTGAATACAGTGGTAGAGGAACACACAGTGAATCGCCTCACGCACCGGGTTGTTACCCCGGAAGGAGAACGAGACATTGGAAACACCGCCCGAAATCTTGGCGTAGGGCAGATTCTGTTTGATCCAGCCCGTGGCCTGGATAAAGTCCACAGCGTAGTTATTGTGCTCATCAATACCCGTGGCGATGGCAAAGATGTTCGGATCAAAGATGATATCTTCTGGCGGGAAGCCCACCTCATCGACCAGAATGCGATAGGAGCGCTCACAGATCTCGATCTTGCGCTCGTAGGTGTCCGCCTGGCCGGTTTCATCAAACGCCATCACGATCACCGCCGCACCGTAGCGACGGATTTTACGCGCCTGCTCGATGAAGTTAGGGATGCCTTCCTTCATCGAGATGGAGTTGACCACCCCTTTACCCTGAATACATTTCAGGCCCGCTTCGAGCACCTCCCATTTGGAGGAGTCGATCATGATCGGCACCCTGGCGATATCCGGTTCACCAGCAATCAGGTTGAGGAAGCGCACCATGCAGGCTTCAGAGTCCAGCATCCCCTCATCCATATTGATGTCGATAATCTGGGCACCGTTTTCCACCTGCTGGCGGGCGATGTCCAGCGCAGTTTCATAGTCCTGCTCTTTAATCAGCCGTTTGAACTTAGCAGAGCCGGTCACGTTAGTACGCTCACCGACGTTAACAAACAGGGTACTGTCACCGATGTTCATCGGCTCCAGGCCGGCCAGCCGACACTCTACGGGGAGCTCAGGCAATACGCGCGGCGCTTCTTTGATCACCGACTCACGGATCACCCGGATATGCTCAGGCGTCGTGCCACAGCAACCGCCGACAATGTTCAGGAAGCCGGAACGGGCCCACTCGGAAATCTCAACCGCCATCTGTTGCGGGGTTTCATCGTATTCACCAAAGGCATTTGGCAAACCGGCATTGGGGTGGGCTGAAACAAAGGTACTGGATACACGGGACAGCTCCTGTACATACTGACGCAGCTCCTGCGGCCCCAACGCACAGTTCAAACCGACTGAAATCGGCTTGGCGTGGCTGATGGAGTTCCAGAAACCTTCAGTGGTCTGGCCCGACAGAGTACGGCCGGAAGCATCGGTAATCGTTCCGGAAATCATCACCGGCAGGCGCAGGCCGTGATCATCAAAGTAGGTTTCCACCGCGTAGATCGCCGCTTTGGCGTTCAGGGTGTCAAAAATGGTTTCGATCAGGATGATATCCGCGCCGCCCTCGATCAGAGCGTCAACCGATTCGGTATAAGCTTCAACCAGCGCATCAAAGGTGACATTACGAAACGCCGGGTCGTTTACATCAGGTGAGATAGAGCAGGTACGGTTAGTCGGGCCCAGTACACCGGCCACATAGCGTGGCTGATCCGGTGTTGCAGCGGTAAAACGATCACAGGCGGCGCGGGCAATCTGTGCTGCCGCGACGTTAATCTCACGGCTGAGCGCTTCCATCTCATAGTCAGCCATGGCGATGGTGGTAGCGTTAAAAGTATTGGTCTCGATAATATCGGCGCCGGCAGCCAGATACTCATCGTGAATCTCACCAATCATCTCGGCCTGGCTCAACACCAGCAGATCGTTATTGCCTTTAACATCCACATGCCAGTCGGCGAAACGTTCACCCCGGTAATCCGCTTCCTCCAGTTTACGTTCCTGGATCATGGTGCCCATGCCACCATCAAGGATCAGGATACGTTGCTTGAGAGCGTCTGAAAGCTGTTGTGTCTTGTCTTGTTGGGTCACGAAGCGAATTCCCGTCGTCTGAATGTGCATTATTCTTAGTGGTTACAGGGTGGCACCGGCACGTCTTCTGCGCCACACCCGGCGGCTATCCAGCCGGGCAGGGTAGTCCCTGTCATTTTCGTCTGTTTGTCAGCTGGCTAAGGCACACGCTCAGGTGAAACGGCGAGGCCAGCGGGATCGATTATGACAGTGTATTCTGGATAATCGAACTAATCAGCAAAGCATTGTAATTCAATCGGTTGGAAGGTTTGGTGAGAACCACTCAATAATGAATGAGCGGGATTCATAAAGCCGCAAACCCTGTCAGGCTACAACCTCCTGACCGCACAGCCTTATAAGCCCACTTCCCGTTTAAGCCCGCGGGCCGCAATAATACGGGTGGCGATCTCTTCGATCGAGAACGTCGTGGTGTTGATCTTCTGGATCTGCGCTTTCTTCAGCATCCGCTCGACACTGCGAACTTCCAGCGAACACTGATCCAGAGAAGAGTAGCGACTGTTGGGTCGACGCTCATGGCGAATGGCGGCCAGCTGGAAGGGGTCGATCGTCAGACCAAACAGCTTGTCCTGATAGGGCTTGAGAATGCCCGGAAGCTCATCCTGCGACAGGTCTTCTTCGGTAATCGGATAGTTCGCCGCCCGCACGCCAAACTGCATTGCCATATACAGACAGGTGGGGGTTTTACCGCAGCGGGATACGCCCACCAGAATAATGTCAGCCTTGTCGTACTGCTGGGTCCGCGCGCCGTCGTCGTTATCAATGGCAAAATTGACCGACTCAATCCGGTCTTTGTAGCGGGTCATCTCCTGGATACCATGGGACTTACCCACGGTATAAGAGGAGTGAGTTTTCAACTCCTGTTCCAGCGGTTTAA
>JAGSHA010000246.1 GCA_023954795.1 Oceanospirillaceae bacterium
AGAGGGTGTGGAAATGGTAATGCCGGGTGACAACATCCAGATGGACGTTACTCTGATCAACCCAATCGCGATGGAAGACGGTCTGCGTTTCGCTATCCGCGAAGGTGGTCGTACCGTTGGTGCAGGTGTTGTATCTAAAATTATCGAGTAAAAACCGATAATTAGGTGTTGCCAAACACCGGGGAGGGGCATACAATGTGCCTCCCTATTACGCAGTAGGCCAGTGGCTCAATTGGCAGAGCAGCGGTCTCCAAAACCGCAGGTTGGGGGTTCGAGTCCCTCCTGGCCTGCCAATCCTTCTCGGGATTGGCATCACAAAGCAGTAGCTTTTCTAAAATTCTGAGGCTTCCAAACGTGAACTCTAAAGTGTCTTCCGAAGGTTCAAAATTCGATGCTCTTAAATGGGTAGCGGTTGTACTGGTGGTTGCCGCCGGAGTTGTAGGTAACTCCATCTACGCGGAAGAATCGCTTTTCTATCGTGTCGTTGTGCTTGTGGTACTAGCGCTGGTTGCGGGCTTTGTTGCTTTGCAGACAGCTAAAGGGCAGGCATTCTTTAACTTGTTTAAAGAAGCCAAAGCAGAAATTCGTAAGGTTGTATGGCCTACACGTCAAGAGACTGGTCAGACTACGGCAATCGTTGTGGTTGTTGTGTTGATCGTTGGTCTGGCGCTGTGGGGACTGGATTCATTGTTGAGCTGGCTTGTGTCCGGTGTGATCGGTTAAGAGGTTATTGGCATGTCTATGCGTTGGTATGTTGTACATGCGTATTCCGGTTACGAAAAGCGCGTGATGAATACGCTGAAAGAGCGTGTTGAGCTGCATGAAATGCAGGATTTCTTTGGTGATGTGCTAGTGCCAACCGAAGAAGTGGTAGAGATCCGCGAAGGTAAGAAGCGTAAGTCCGAGCGTAAATTTTACCCGGGTTACGTGCTGGTGCACATGGATATGAATGATGAGTCCTGGCATCTAGTTAAGAATACTCCTCATGTGCTTGGTTTTATTGGTGGTACTGCAGGTAATCCTGCGCCGATCACTGAAAAAGAAGCAAATGAGATTCTGCAGCGTGTTGAAAGCGGTGTGGATAAGCCTAGGCCGAAGACAGTCTTCGAGCCGGGTGAAATGGTTCGTGTTACTGACGGTCCATTTGCCGACTTTAATGGTGTTGTTGAGGAAGTAAACTACGAGAAGAACAGGCTGCAGGTTGCAGTGCTGATTTTCGGTCGCTCCACGCCGGTAGAGTTGGAATTTATTCAGGTCGAAAAGGCCTGAGTTAAGAAAAAGTTGTAAAAAACTCTGCCTCCTGAGGGGCGGGGTTTTTGCGTTTTAAAGAAACGGGGAGCCGCAAGGCGCTTGTACCCAAATGAGGTGATTTCAATGGCTAAGAAGATCGAAGCTTATATCAAGCTCCAGGTCGCTGCCGGTCAGGCTAACCCAAGTCCACCAGTTGGTCCAGCTCTGGGTCAGCACGGTGTAAACATCATGGAATTCTGTAAGGCATTTAACGCTGCTACGCAGGAACTTGAGAAAGGGATGCCAATCCCGGTTGTGATTACTGTGTACGCTGATCGCAGCTTCACTTTCATCACTAAAACTCCACCGGCATCTGTTCTGCTGCTGAAGGCTGCAGGCCTGAAGAGCGGTTCTGGTCGTCCTAACACTGAGAAAGTCGGTACTGTTAACCGTGCTCAGCTGGAAGAGATTGCGACTACTAAGATGGCTGATCTGACAGCTGCTGATATGGATGCAGCTGTACGTACTATCGCAGGTTCTGCGCGTAGCATGGGTCTTGTTGTGGAGGGTCAGGAATAATGGCTAAGCTGTCTAAACGTCAAAAGCTGATCAGCGAAAAAGTTGATAGCACTAAACAGTACGCGGTTGCAGATGCTGTTGCTTTGCTGACTGAGCTGTCTACCGTTAAGTTCAAAGAAACTGTTGAGCTGGCTGTAAACCTGGGTATTGATCCACGTAAATCTGATCAGGTTGTTCGTGGTTCTACTGTGCTGCCAAACGGTACTGGTAACGATGTTCGCGTTGCTGTTTTTGCTCAGGGTGAAAATGCTGAGAAAGCAAAAGCTGCTGGTGCAGATGTAGTTGGCTTTGAAGATCTGGCTGAGCAGATCAAAGGCGGCGATCTGGACTTTGGTGTTGTTATCGCAACTCCAGATGCAATGCGTGTAGTTGGTCAGCTGGGTCAGATTCTGGGTCCACGCGGTCTGATGCCAAACCCTAAAGTTGGCACAGTAACTCCAGACGTTGTTACCGCTGTAAACAATGCTAAAGCCGGTCAGGTGCGTTTCCGCGCTGACAAAAACGGTATCATCCACGCGGGTGTTGGCAAGGTGGACTTCGATGCTGCTGCTGTTAAGAGCAACGTTGAAGCACTGCTGGTTGACCTGAAGAAGGCTAAGCCTGCTTCTGCCAAAGGCGTGTATGTGAAGAAAATTACTCTGTCCACTACTATGGGACCGGGTCTGACTCTGGATCAGAGTTCTCTGGAATTCTAATTCTGAGTTAAAGGTTTTTTGAGGGTCTTCGTTCCCTCTTAATAGAGACGAAGGCCGTCAAAGACCGCAGGTGGACTGCAGTCTTCTGACTGTAGTTCTTAATGGGAAACCAGCCTGCGCAGACGGTGAGATTCCTTGTGAATCTAAAACCACCGTACTCAAGCTTCGCTTCCCAGTGAAGTGATTGGTAAACAGTCGTAAGACTAAATCCAGGAGTAAATCGTGGCATTAGGACTCGAAGACAAAAAAGCGATCGTCGCTGAAGTCCAGGAAGCTGCTAAAGGCGCTCTTTCAGCGGTAGTTGCGGATTCCCGCGGCGTAGCCGTTGAAGATATGACTGCTCTGCGTAAGCAGGCTCGTGAAGCAGGTGTGTGGCTGAAAGTTGTTCGTAACACACTGGCACGTCGTGCGGTTGAAGGTACTGACTATGAGTGTCTGGTTGACACTTTCAAAGGTCCGTCCATCATCGCGTTCTCTACCGAACATCCAGGTGCGGGTGCCCGCATCCTGCAGGATTTCGCTAAGGGTAACGACAAGTTCGAGCTGAAAGCAGCAGCATTCGAAGGTGAAGCGGTAGATATCGCTATGCTGGCAAGCTTGCCAACATACGACGAAGCTATTGCGAAGCTGATGATGTGCATGAAAGAAGCAGCAGCTGGCAAGCTGGTCCGCACTATTGCGGCCGTTCGCGACCAGAAAGAAGAGCAGGCTGCGTAAGTTATTTACGCAGGCAGTTTTTAAAAGATTCAACGGGCTATGTGGCCCGAGATTATCAGGAAATACATCATGTCTCTGACTAACGAAGATATCCTTAACGCAATTGCTGAAATGTCCGTTAAGGACGTAGTTGTTCTGATCGAAGCAATGGAAGAAAAATTCGGCGTTACAGCTGCTGCTGCAGTTGTAGCTGGCGGCGCTGCTGGCGGTGACGCTGGTGCGGCTGAAGAACAGACTGAATTTGACGTTGTTCTGACTGCTATCGGCGATAAGAAAGTAAACGTAATCAAAGCAGTACGTGCTGCAACTGGCCTGGGCTTGAAAGAAGCTAAAGGCATGGTTGACGGCGTTCCAGCGGCTGTTAAAGAAGGCGTTAGCAAAGAAGAAGCTGAAGAACTTAAAGCTGCCCTGGAAGAAGCAGGCGCATCTGTTGAAGTTAAGTAATAGCTTCTTTGCATTACAGAGCAGCCTATAGCTGCTCGAAGTGCTGATGGCTGGTGGCAAATTGCCACCGGCCTTTTTCCGTTATTTATAGACAGCAAATAATTAACGGCAAGACAGACCGGGAGCTTTCCTTCTGGACTGTTTCTCACTTGGTGCACTTGCTGGGGAACACTGATGGCTTATTCATACACTGAAAAGAAACGCATCCGTAAAGACTTCGGCAAATTGCCGCAGGTTATGGATGTGCCTTACCTGCTTGCAATCCAGATCGATTCCTATAAGCGGTTTTTGCAGCAGGGATCCGATGTCGCTGAAGTTCGCGATGAAGGTCTTCACGCAGCGTTTAGTTCTGTTTTTCCAATTGTTTCATATTCCGGAAATGCATCTCTGGAATACGTCGGCTACCGCCTCGGTGAACCTGTTTTCGATGTAAAAGAATGCCAGATGCGCGGTATCACCTATGCTGCACCGCTGCGCGTCAAAGTTCGCCTGGTAATCTACGACCGTGAATCTAGCAATAAAGCGGTTAAGGATATCAAGGAGCAGGAAGTATACATGGGCGAGATGCCCCTGATGACTGATAACGGTACCTTCGTCGTGAACGGTACTGAGCGTGTTATCGTGTCTCAGTTGCATCGCTCTCCGGGTGTGTTCTTTGATCATGACAAAGGTAAAACACATTCTTCCGGTAAGCTGCTTTATTCCGCGCGTATTATTCCTTACCGCGGTTCTTGGTTGGACTTTGAGTTCGACCCGAAAGACAGCCTGTTCGTACGTATTGACCGTCGCCGTAAGCTGCCAGCAACTATTCTGCTGCGCGCGTTGGGCTACAGCTCTGAAGAAATTCTAGATATCTTCTTTGACAATACTTCATGGACACTGGACAAAGATACGATCCGCATGGAGTTGGTGCCGGATCGCTTGCGCGGCGAGACCATGACCTTTGAGGTGAAAGATCCTGAAGGTAACGTAATCGTTGAGCCAGGTCGTCGTATTACTCCACGTCACATTCGCCAGATGGCGAAGGCGAATATGGAGCATCTGGAAGTACCTGCAGAATATCTGGCAGGTAAAGCGATGGGTAAAGACATCGTTGATCCGACTACCGGTGAATTGCTTTGCGCGTCCAACGCCGAGATCACCGAAGACCTGATCGAAAAAATGCAGCACCTTGGCGTAACTGAGTTTGAAACTCTGTACACCAATGAGCTGGATTGTGGCGCGTTTATCTCCGATACCCTGCGTAACGACCCAACTCGTAATCAGCTGGAAGCATTGGTAGAGATCTACCGCATGATGCGTCCTGGCGAGCCGCCAACTAAAGAATCCGCAGAAGCGCTGTTCGAAAATCTGTTCTTTGCAGACGAGCGCTATGATCTGTCCGGCGTTGGTCGTATGAAGTTCAACCGTCGTCTGGGTCGTGATGCAGTCACCGGTCCTGGCGTGCTGGATAAAGAAGATATTCTGGCGGTAATGAAAACCCTGATCGAAATCCGTAACGGTTTCGGTACGGTCGATGATATCGATCACCTGGGTAACCGTCGTATCCGTTCTGTTGGTGAAATGGCAGAGAACCAGTTCCGTGTAGGTCTGGTACGTGTTGAGCGTGCGGTTCGCGAACGTCTGAGCATGGCGGAAT
>JAGSHA010000349.1 GCA_023954795.1 Oceanospirillaceae bacterium
CGCCTCCTACAGCGGCAGCTTTACGTGCTTTCTGTTCTCGTCGCAGATGCGGCACGATCAGCGCTAGTCCTACCAACACCGCAGTAATCAGGTTCAGATCAGAAGCGGTAAAGCCCAGGAAGTCAGCGTTCAATGCAACCGATACCGCCAGACGGTAAAGCAGCGAACCGATGATGCAGCTGAAGATGATGACCAGCATCGAGCGACTGCCAAACAAGCTTTCACCCACAATCACCGCAGCCAGACCCACAACAATGGTGCCGATACCCATAGTGGAATCAGCAAAACCGTTGGTCTGCGCAAACAACGCACCTGCCAATGCCACCAAACCATTGGACAAAGCCAGACCGGCGTAGATTTTCTCCTTGATGACAATACCGTTGGCCTGCGCCATACGCGGGTTCGCCCCCGTTGCACGCATCGCCATACCGTACTGCGTTTTCATGAAGTAGGAGATCGCCAAACCCACCAGCACAACCACTAAGGCCACGAAGATCAGCTTCACGTACATATTGGGAATACCCAATGCCTCAAACGGCGTCAGTACCGTGTCTTCCATAATCAGCGCCAGATTGGGTTTACCCATAATGCGCAGGTTGATGGTGTACAGCGCAGTCATCGTCAGGATACTGGCCAGAAGGTGCAGGATGTTAAAGCGCAGGTTCAACCACGCCGTCACCATACCCGCTGTCGCACCACCAAAGGTGGCGCAGACCGTTGCAATGTACGGGTTTACACCCGAGACAATCAGGGCAGCGGCAATCGCCGCCCCCACCGTAAAGCTGCCATCCACGGTCAGGTCTGGAAAATCCAGCACACGGAATGTCAGGTA
Organism: Oceanospirillaceae bacterium; assembly: GCA_023954795.1. Taxonomy (GTDB): domain Bacteria; phylum Pseudomonadota; class Gammaproteobacteria; order Pseudomonadales; family Balneatricaceae; genus Pontibacterium. The sequence goes on from JAGSHA010000349.1 coordinate 833, forward strand.
CACACCAATCGCCACCAGACCGAAAATAAATCCGATCTCAAGGGTGCCGAGGAACGAAAATAGAGACATTGGGTTTCCCTCAGCTCAGGTGATTACTCGACAACTTTCGTTGCGCGTGCCAGTACAGATGCAGGGATCTCAACACCCATGCGTGACGCCATTTTTGGGTTCACGTACAGTTCGGAACCGTTGGCAACGCGCACCGGAATTTCACCCGCCGCTTCACCTTTCAGGATGCGTACAACCACTTCACCGGTCTGGCGACCAATATCCCCGTAGTTGAAGCCCAGAGCCGCCACTGCGCCACGCTCAACAGAACCGGTATCCGCAGAGAACACTGGCAAACGACCATCGATACCTACTTTCACCACAGATTCCAACGCAGTCAGGATCGTGTTGTCTGTCGGGCAGTAGATCGCATCCACATCACCGATCAGTTTCTGGGCCGCGATCATCACATCAGACGATTTAGGTGCAGGCGCTTCGACAATCTCAATGCCCAGTGTCAGGGCTTCGATCTTCAGCATCTCAACGATCGCAACCGCGTTTGGCTCACCCGGGTTGTAAGGCACACCCAGCTTTTCCATTCTTGGCAGGAACTCCTGAATCAACATCAAGTGCTGAGCGACAGGCGACATGTCAGACAGACCCGTAACGTTGCGGCCCGGTGCTTCGTAGTTTGAGACCAGCTTGGCACCCAGTGGATCAGTCACCGCAGAGAACACGATAGGGATATCTTTGGTCGCGCTCACAGCACTCTGAGCAGACGGTGTAGAGATCGCAACGATCACATCCGGGGCATCACCCACCAGCTTACGCGCAATCTGCGCTGCAATGGCCGGGTTACCCTGTGCGCTTTCGTAAGTAAACTTCAGGTCCTGTTCGGAATATCCGCTTTCTGCCAGCACATCTTTGATACCGTCACGCACGGCATCCAATGCCGGGTGTTCAACGATGGCGGTGGTTGCAACGTACACAGGCTCAGCCTGTACAGACATAGACAGGGTTGCAGCCGCGACAGCAGCGGTCAGGAAGTTACGTAGTTTCATAATGGCACTCCAAATATTTATTGTTATTTCGGTTGTGCAGCCTCTGAGAGGCCTGATTTTTAAGGAAATAGGATCAGTGATCACACCTGACTGGCATCAAAGTTAGCGATACGCGCAGCACCGATCTGGTCTGCGGCATAACTGGTTGCGATCTCCAGCCGATCGGCAAGGGAAAAGACTTCATCGAGGGTGTCAGCAATCTCGTCTACCTTGTTCCACACCCAGGATTCATCGCTGGCTTCCAGATCACTGGTCACAGCCAGTAATCCGCCACAGTTGACGATGTAGTCCGGTACATAGAGCGTGCCCTTCTTGGCAAGCTCCACACCGTGTTGCGGACGGGTTAGCTGATTATTGGCGGCACCGGCGACGATGCCTGCGGAAATTTCTTTGATACTCTGGTCATTGACCACCATGCCCAGCGCACAGGGACTATAGATATCAACGTCCTGCGCGTGGATCTCAGATGGATCAACGATCTCAATGCCGAAGGCATCGCGGGCACGGTTGACGGCGTCAGGATTTACTTCTGCGGCAACCACGGTTGCACCGCGCGCCTGCAACAGCTCAACCAGCTTAAAGCCGACCTTGCCAAGGCCCTGCACTGCAACGGACATACCGGTGAGGTCGTCGCTACCGCGACGGTGTTTGACTGCCGCGCTGATAGAGGTCAGTACGCCATAAGCGGTCACGAGATCCGGTGCCAATGCTGCACGCCCACCCAGATGGGAGGTCCGCTCAGCCATGACTTCCACATCATCTGCGGTCAGGCCGACATCCACGCCGGTTTTAACTTTGCCACCCATGCTTTCGACGAAATCACCCATTGCCAGAAACGTCGCACGACGATCCATGGTGTCCGGATTGGCGATCATGACGGACTTGGAACCGCCGTAATCCAGACCAGACATCACAGACTTGAACGTCATACCCCGTGACAAGCGCAACACATCGGTGAACGCTTCATCGGCGCTGGCGTAGTTTCGCAAGCGGCAGCCACCCACTGCCGGCTTGCCATTCCAGGCACGGTGTACGGCGCTGATCGCTTTCAGACCGGTATTTTCGTCAAAATGCACGTACAGGTTTACGTGACCATCAAACTCAGGATGATCGAATAGAACGGTGTTCATTGTTGGGTTACTCGTATTATTTTTATTGTGTTGTCTTTTTTGGTGCTGCGCTTTACGAGGTTTTAAGCACCTCACCCAGCGCGGCCACAAAGTAGTCCATACATTGATCGTTCAGCCCGGCTACGTTCATACGGCTGGAATCAATCATGTAGATGCTGTGTTCGGTACGGAGCTGCTCGACTTGCTGAGGCGTAATACCCAGAAAAGAGAACATGCCAAACTGCTGCTCGATAAAGCGGAAGTCACCTTCAATATCAGACGCGCTAATCTTCGCTACCAGACTCTGACGCAGGCCCTGAATGCGGTGACGCATCAGCGACAGTTCGTCCTGCCAGAGAGTGCTCAATTCATCGTCACTGAGAATGGTTTCCACGATGGCTGCGCCGTGAGAGGGCGGCATGGAGTAGTGACTACGGATTTTGCTGAACAGCTGACTGCCCGCATTGGAGGTCTGCTCCGGTGTTTCACCGACAATAAACAAGGTGCCGGTACGCTCACGGTAAAGGCCGAAGTTTTTGGAGCAGGACGTTGCTACCAGCATTTCTGGCATACGTGCCGCCAGCATACGCACGCCGTACGCATCGTCATCCAGACCGGAACCCAACCCCTGATAGGCCATATCGACAAATGGAATCAGGCCTTTACGTTCCAGCAGATCGGCCACGGCATCCCACTGTTCACGGTTCAGGTCCGCGCCACTTGGGTTATGACAGCAACCGTGAATCAGAACAAAATCGCCCTGCTTAGCGCTTTCCAGTGCCTGCAACATCGCATCGAACTGAATGCTTTTATTGCTGTAGTCGTAATACGGATACTCAACAATATCGAGTCCCGCACCACCCAACAGCGGAATATGGTTAGCCCATGTGGGTGTGCTCACCCACACACGACTTTCGCTGCTGCAACCGCGCAGGAATTCCGCACCCATACGCAAAGCGCCACAACCGCCC
>JAGSHA010000060.1 GCA_023954795.1 Oceanospirillaceae bacterium
ATCACCCTGCTGCCAGCACTGGTCGATCACTTCCTGACAACGGCGTTCCATTTCCGGGTTATCACGCTGCACCGATGCGAAATCCAGATCAGCGGAAGAAGTGCCTGAAGACATAGAGGATGCTGCGCCGCCGCCCAGACCGATCTGCATAGCAGGACCACCCAGACAGATCAGCTTCGCACCTACCGGAATTTCACCCTTTTCAACATGATCAGCACGAATGTTACCCAGACCACCGGCAATCATAATCGGCTTGTGATAGCCGCGTACTTCTTCACCAGCCGCACCGTTTACTTTCTGCTCAAACGTACGGAAGTAACCGGTCAACGCTGGACGACCAAATTCGTTGTTAAACGCAGCACCACCGATTGGACCTTCAATCATGATGTCCAGTGCGCTAACGATACGATCTGGTTTTCCGTAATTAGATTCCCAAGGCTGCTCGAAGCCCGGAATGTTCAAATCAGATACCGTGAAGCCTGTCAGACCTGCTTTAGGCTTGGAGCCTTTGCCCGTCGCACCTTCGTCACGAATCTCACCACCAGAACCTGTAGCCGCACCGGAATGAGGCGCAATCGCTGTTGGATGGTTGTGCGTTTCCACTTTCATCAGAATGTGGATATCTTCTTCGTTGTAACCGTACTGCTTCGATTCCGGATTAGGGAAGAAGCGACCGGCTTTAGCACCGACGATAACAGACGCATTATCTTTATAAGCGGACAGTACGTTTTCACCACCCAGCTCATTGGTGTTCTTGATCATAGCGAACAGGGATTTCTCCTGTGCTTCCCCATCGATATCCCAAGAGGCGTTAAAGATCTTGTGACGGCAATGCTCGGAGTTCGCCTGAGCAAACATCATCAGCTCAACATCGGTCGGGTTACGCCCCAGATCCTTAAAACTATCAACCAGATAGTCGATCTCATCTTCAGCGAGCGCCAGACCTAAGGCAGTATTCGCCGCCACCAACGCATCACGACCACCGGCAAGAATATCCACAGTGGTCAAAGGAGCGGGGGATTCTTCAATGAAAAGCGTTGCAGCTGCATCAACATCTGGCAGAACGGCTTCCACCATGCGGTCGTGAATTTCAGCGATAATCGCATCCAATGCGGCTTGATCCAGATCGCCAGATGCCTGAATATAATGTGCCACGCCGCGCTCGAGACGCTTCACCTTGCTCAGGCCACAGTTATTCGCTATATCTGTTGCTTTAGAAGACCATGGTGAAATAGTGCCCGGACGGGGAACAACCAGAAACAACTGACCGGCAGGTTCTTCAACGTCGGCTTTTGGCCCGTAACGTAGGATACGGTCCAATACCTGTTGTTCGTCTGCTGAGAGATCTTGCTCCAGATCTGCAAAGTGCATGAATTCACTGTACAGTGCAGTGATCACAGGTACTTTGGACTGAAGAGCAGACAGCAGCTTTTCGTGACGGAAAGCAGAAAGAGCAGGTGCTCCACGCAATGCTAGCATGTTTTTTACAAGCCTCTTTAAAGGTTGTCGGGCAGGCCGTGGTTACAGGAGAAAATCAGGCAGTAATTTTACCTGAAACACCCTATGGGATACCAGAAATAGCGCGCTTATGTTGTTTGATCTTAAACGCAAGAAGGATGTAGTGCATGTAATCGGGATTATGGTCCTGCTGATCACCCCTGCCATCCTTAGCTACAACAGTAAAACTGAGCTTCAGGCCATTCGTGAATCCGGCAGCCTGAAATTCGTGACGCGCAATACACCGAGCACATATTTCCTCGAAAAAGGCGACCCCGCCGGTTTCGAATATGAGTTAGCCCAGGCCTTCGCCAGTTTCATCAAAGTTAAGCTTGAGGTCGTACTCGCACCCAAATTCAGCGAAATATTCACCATTATTAAAAATCGTGATGCGCATCTGGCCGGTGCGAATCTCACGGTGACCCCACAACGCCTTGAACAGTTTGCCTTTGCGCCACCTTATCTGCAGACCAGTTCTGCATTGATCTACCGGATTACGCAGGGCCGACCAGCACCTAAAACCCTTGATGACCTTAAAGAACGTACGTTAGTAGTTCCTGCTAACAGCAGCCACATTGAGGCCCTGCAAGTATTAAAAGCAGATAACCCTGATCTAACCTGGACGGAAAGCCCTGATAGCTCCACCATCGATCTGCTGGAGCAAGTGCACGAACGCAGTATTGATTTCACCGTCATGGATACCGTGACTTACGAATCACACAGTTCGTATTTTCCTGGCGTCAACAAAAGCATCCCTCTGACGGAACCTCAACCCCTCGCCTGGATGTACTCACCACACCCGGACAACTCATTAAAACTGGCACTTGAACGTTTCTTCCAGAAACCAGAAACCGAACAGTTGATTGAGAGACTGAAGGCAAAATACCTCCAGCGAGAAAACCGGCTCAACTTTTTCGATACCGTGACCTTTCGAAAACAGATGGAAGAACGCTTCCCCCTGCTGGAACCCTATTTCCACGATGCCGAAGCTGAAACCGGGATCGACTGGCAGCTGCTAGCAGCCATTGCTTATCAGGAATCACACTGGAACAGCAAGGCAGTCTCCCCTACCGGAGTCCGCGGCGTCATGATGTTGACCAAAGCTACGGCCAAGGAAGTCGGCGTGACAGATCGCACCGATGCCGAACAAAGCATTCGCGGCGGTGCCCGCTACTTTCAGAAAGTGGTCAAGAAAATCCCGGAAAGGGTACGACAAGAAGATAAAATATGGTTTGCGCTAGCCAGTTACAACGTAGGGTTCGGTCATCTCGAAGATGCCCGCATACTGACCCAGCGCGCAGGCAAAGACCCCAACCGCTGGGACCATGTACGCGAGTTTTTACCGTTACTGACCAAAGCCCGCTACTTTAAAACCGTGAAACGAGGGTACGCCCGCGGCTACGAACCAGTCATTTACGTTAAGAATATCCAGCGATATCTGGAACTGATTCGGTGGGAAGTACAGTTACGCCAGATGCGAGAAGCACAACACCTGACTCCCCGAGAAATGACCGAGAGTGAAAAGAAACTGAGCAACCTTAAGACACCACCACTGGCACTCTGAGTAAGCTCTAGCCCCCATCCTGTGATGATGACTTTATTGCTGCTTGCTTGGCCGCTTTCTTTTCTGCACGGCGCTGCTTAAAGAACAAACTAATCCGCTCTCGGCATTGATCCGCCAATACACCGGACGTTACCTGAACCCGATGATTCATCCACCCCTGCTCCAGTAACTGCCCGTTACTTTCCGCGACACCCGATTTAGGTTCAGACGCGCCATAAATTACCCGCCTCACGCGCGCGTGCACCATCGCCCCTGCACACATAGTACAAGGCTCGATCGTGACGTAGAGATCCGCATCACTCAGCCGATAGTTTCCAACCTTTTGCGCGGCATCCCGCAAGGCCAATACTTCAGCATGAGCCGTTGGATCATGACTACTAATCGGCTGATTCCAGCCCTCACCGATCACCTGATTATCCAGCACGACCACAGCGCCCACCGGCACTTCACCCGCTTCCGCTGCACGCTCTGCCAACGCCAACGCGTACTGCATCCAGTGGTCGTCTTGTTGCGTCTGTACTTCATCACTCATGGATAATAACTCGCTCCCCACCAGCCCCGCTCTTAGGCTCTCTTCTCACCATACCGAGTCCATATTCTACGCAGAAAAAAACCCGCAATAGCGGGTTTTTTCTTATGACAAACAATCAGCTTTGATTATTCCCACTCAATCGTCGCAGGTGGCTTAGAACTTACATCGTAAGTTACACGAGAGACGTGAGGAATCTCGTTGATAATGCGCCCGGATACCGTTTCCAGCAACTCGTATGGCAGATGTGCCCAGCGAGCGGTCATGAAATCGATCGTTTCAACTGCACGCAATGCAATCACGTACTCGTAACGACGACCGTCACCCACCACACCAACAGACTTAACCGGCAGGAATACCGCAAATGCCTGGCTGGTCTTGTGGTACCAATCCGCCTTGTGCAGCTCTTCGATAAAGATCGCATCGGCTTCACGCAGGATATCCGCATATTCTTTCTTAACTTCACCCAGAATACGCACACCCAGACCTGGACCCGGGAACGGATGACGGTACACCATATCGTATGGCAGACCCAGCTCCAGACCCAGCTTACGGACTTCATCTTTAAACAACTCACGGAGAGGCTCAACCAGCTCCATCGCCATATCGTCAGGCAAACCACCCACATTGTGGTGTGACTTGATGACATGCGCCTTGCCAGTTTTGGATGCAGCAGACTCAATCACGTCAGGGTAGATAGTGCCCTGTGCCAGGAAGTTCACTCCCTGCAGATTAGTCGCTTCTTCATCGAATACTTCAATGAAGGTATTACCGATAATCTTACGTTTTTTCTCTGGATCGCTTTCACCACCCAGACGTCCCAAAAACAGCTCTTCAGAGTCGGAACGGATGACACGTACGCCCATGTTCTTCGCGAACATGTCCATCACCTGATCACCTTCGTGTTTACGTAACAAACCGTTATCGACAAACACACAGGTCAGCTGATCACCAATCGCTTTGTGCAACAGCGCAGCGACAACCGAAGAATCCACACCGCCGGACAGACCCAGCAGAACTTTCTGATCTCCAACCTGATTGCGTACCTTTTCAATCTGGTCAGTAATGATGTTTGCTGGATTCCACAACGCTTCAGTGCCACAGATCTCAAGAACAAAACGTTCCAGAATACGACCGCCCTGCTTGGTATGCGTTACTTCCGGGTGGAACTGCACACCGTAGAAGTTCTTCTCTGGGTGGCACATCGCAGCAATTGGCGCGGAATCAGTGGACGCGATAACACCAAAGCCTTCTGGCAGCTCGGTGACTTTATCGCCGTGACTCATCCAGACATCCAGTAACAGAGAGCCATTGTTCGCCAAGTGATCTTCGATACCTTCCAGCAAACGACTTGGGCTATCTTCCAAGCGTACCTTCGCATAACCAAACTCACGCTTTTCAGACGTTGCAACTGTACCGCCCATCTGTGCGGCCATCGTCTGCATGCCGTAGCAAATACCCAGAACAGGAACACCCAGCTCAAATACCACATCCGGTGCACGGGGTGATTCACCTTCTGTTACAGACTCAGGTCCACCCGCCAGAATAATCCCTTTTGGATTAAAATCACGAATAGCCTGATCATCCAGGTCCCAGGCGTAAATCTCACAATAAACACCAATCTCACGTACACGACGCGCAATCAGCTGTGTGTACTGGGAACCGAAATCCAGAATCAGAATGCGTTGAGCATGAATATCTTGTGTCATCTACTGTCACTCCAGTGGAGTATCTGAAAACGAAAATGGGGCGGCTCACACCACCCCATTCGTCATAAATGGATAAAGTTTAACCGACGCGGTAGTTTGGCGCTTCTTTAGTGATGCTCACGTCATGGACGTGGCTCTCAGCCATACCAGCGTTAGTGATTCGTACAAACTGTGGCACAGAGCGCATTACATCAATGCTCGCACTGCCGGTGTAACCCATGGAAGCACGTACACCGCCCATCAGCTGATGCACAACACCGGCCATCGGACCTTTACAAGGTACACGACCTTCAATGCCTTCCGGTACCAGCTTCTCTACGCCTGCATTTGCGTCCTGGAAATAACGATCGGAAGAACCGGTTGTCTGACCCATTGCCCCTAGCGAACCCATACCACGGTAGGATTTGAAGGCACGACCCTGGAACAGCTCAACTTCGCCTGGCGCTTCATCAGTACCCGCCAGCATGGAGCCCACCATCACAGCAGAAGCACCGGCAACGATCGCTTTTGCCAGATCGCCAGAGAAACGAATACCGCCGTCCGCAATGGCCGGGATACCGTATTTTTCCAGTGCAGCAGAAACATTAGCAACAGCACTGATCTGCGGCACACCTACACCAGCAACGATACGTGTTGTACAGATAGAGCCAGGACCGATGCCCACTTTAACGCCATCTGCACCCGCTTCAGCCAGTGCAATGGCCGCTTCAGCCGTAGCAATGTTGCCACCAATGACCTGTACCTGAGGGAAAGTCTGCTTAACCCAGGCGACACGATCAATTACACCTTTGGAGTGGCCATGCGCAGTATCAACGATAATGACATCAACACCGGCATTCACCAGCGCTTCTACGCGCTCAGGTGTTTCAGGGCCTGTACCCACAGCCGCACCAACGATCAGGCGAGCCTGACTGTCTTTAGCCGCATTTGGATACGCCTTAGCTTTGTTCATATCCTTCACGGTCATCATGCCGCAAAGTTTAAAGTCTTCGTCAACGACCAGGATCTTTTCAATGCGGTGCTTACGCAGCAGGTTGCGGACTTTATCTTTATCCACACCTTCTTCAACGGTCACCAGACGCTCTTTTGGGGTCATGATTGACGCCACTGTTGCATCTAGGTGATTTTCAAAGCGCATATCACGGCTGGTCACCAGACCCACCAGCTCGCCATTATCGATCACTGGGAAACCAGAGAATCCCATCTGAGCAGCCAGCTTATGAAGCTCACCTACTGTCATATCGGAAGAGCACGTCACAGGGTCATTCACGACACCCGCTTCATACTTCTTCACACGGCGAACTTCTTCTGCCTGCTGTTCAATAGTCAGGTTCTTATGGATGATACCAATACCACCCTCCTGAGCCATCGCAATCGCCAGACGAGATTCAGTCACCGTATCCATCGCCGCAGATACCAGCGGGATATTCAGCTCAATACCCTTAGTCAAACGGGTTTTAAGGGAAACGTCTTTGGGCAGTACTTCTGAGTAGCCCGGAACCAGCAACACATCATCAAAAGTAAGTGCGTCTTCAGCGATTCGCAACATTCGCAGCCAACCTGTATTTCGTTGAAAAAATTAAGAGCGGAATTATACAGCCATTAGACTTTTTGCTCAATCCATCCAACGCAATATGCAACGATAAATTCACATCTCAACATGACTCTTATTCAGCCAGTACAGGATAAAACATCTATTCGCCGTGCAAGGCGATTCAGCCTACCCTGAACTTGGTTTAAGATGAGCGCCATGTATAGCGATAATCAAAACGCCACACGGGCGATTTCAGTCTCAGAACTGAACAAACAGGCACGCTCTCTACTCGAACGCTCTTTCCTGATGATCAGTGTGGAAGGCGAACTTTCTAACTTTGTTCGCCCCAGCTCTGGCCATTGGTATTTCACGCTAAAGGACAGCAAGGCTCAGGTGCGCTGTGCCATGTTCAAAAACCGTAGCCACTTCTTAAAGTACCAACCCAAGAATGGCGATCGGGTACTTGTCCGTGCCAAAGTCAGCCTCTATGAAGGTCGCGGAGATTATCAACTGATCTGTGACTATATGGAGGAAAGCGGGTCAGGCAAATTGCAGCAGGCTTATGACGAGTTAAAAGCACGCCTGTATCACGAAGGCCTGTTTGACAATCAATACAAACAGCCACTGCCCGACCACCCCTCTCATATTGGCATTATCACCTCCCCCACGGGAGCCGCTGTGCATGACGCTCTGACCGTTCTGGAGCGCCGTTTCCCCGGATTGCCGGTCACGCTGTACCCGACCGCAGTACAAGGCGAAGACGCCACAGCGCAAATTGCGCGGGCGATTGAGCTTGCCAACAGGCACAACGTATGTGACGTATTAATCGTCGGGCGTGGCGGTGGATCGCTGGAGGATCTCTGGGCCTTCAATGAGGAACAGGTAGCCCGCGCCGTGTTTAACAGCCAGATCCCTGTGATCAGCGCGGTGGGACATGAAGTGGATGTCGTCATTACCGACTTTGTCGCTGATGTCCGCGCGCCCACCCCCTCAGCCGCCGCCGAGATGGTGAGCCCGGATCAGCGCAACCTGCAAATGCGCCTGAACCAGTCACGCCAGCGCTTATCGCTGCAACTGCAACGCCAGTTCCGAACGAAACAAGAACGCCTTCATGCATTGCGTGCCCGCCTGCGCCATCCGGGTGATCAGCTAAGGCAGCAATCACAGCGATTGGATGATCTGGAACAACGAATGCAGCGTGCGATACAACACCGCCTGCATCAACGCAGAAACAGGCTGGATCAGCTGCAGCAGCGCCTGAGCAATCAACAGCCTAATCAACAGATCAGTCGTTACCGTCAGCAGGTGCAGCAGTCGTATCAGCACCTGCAACAGCTACTGCATACTCGGCTGTTGCAAGCCCGTATGGAACTCAAAGGCCAAGCCGGCCGCCTGCACGCAGTGAGCCCCTTGGCGACACTAGATCGAGGCTACGCCATTGTCCATGACACACAAGGCAAGGTCATACACGATAGCCAACAGGTCCAGCTTGGGGACCGCATAGAGGCTCGCTTGCAACAGGGTCGCCTGCAATGCACCGTCGACGATATTATTACGGAGAACAACTGATGCGCTTGATGAAACCGCTCGTGACTACATCCCTGGCACTGATCCTCAGCACCGCCCTTTATGCAGGTGATCTACCCAAAGAATCGCGTGTCCCGGGCGGAATCGCCGTGGTGCCACTTTCCGGTCTTGTTTCCACCTCAGCGCCAACAGCCGATTTCCGCGGAAATCGCGTGATGGTCGTCAGCGCCACAGGTACTGCCTACGAAAATCAGACGCGTTGGCTGGCCGTTGTTGGGATCCCGCTAAAAGCCAAGTCAGCTCAGAAACTGGTCATTTCAGCCGGTGGTGAGAAGTATCCGTTTACGATCGAGGATAAAGAGTACAAAGCACAGTACTTAACCATCAAAAACAAGAAACACGTGAATCCTGACCCCGAGCAGGTCAAACGCTGGCGACGGGAAAAAGCTGAGATGGTCGGTGCGTTCAAGCACTGGGACCCCATTGCTCAGCCTCCGGTCACTTTTGCCCTGCCAGCAAAAGGTCCATTCAGCAGCCCATTTGGCCTGAAACGCTTTTTTAATAAACAACCCCGTAATCCTCACAGTGGATTGGATATCGCAGCCCCACTGGGCGCACCGATCACGGCTCCCGCCTCAGGCACGGTACTCACCACCGGCAATTACTTTTTTAATGGCAACACGGTCATCATGGACCACGGACAGGGTTTGACCACCATGTACTGCCATATGAGCCGTATCGACGTAAAACCGGGCGACAAACTCAATACCGGTGACACACTGGGCCTGATCGGAAAGACCGGCCGTGTTACCGGACCACATCTTCATTGGAGCGTAAGCTTGAATAATGTACGCGTCGACCCAATATTATTTCTCAACAACTAATCAGGCCGACGCACTGCCGGTCTTAACATCTCTGGAACAGACAACATGTCCGAACTGAAACTGGAAACAACCGAACAGAAAGCGAGCTACGGCATCGGTCGTCAGATGGGCGATCAGCTGGCAAGCAACAGCTTTGAAGGCGTAGACCTGAATGCACTCTCCGCAGGTATCCGCGATTCTTTTAACGGCGAAGCGATGGCGATCGAAGTCAGCGAAATTCAGGCTGCTTTTGACGTTATCAACCAGCGTCTGCAGGAAGAACAGCAGAAGCAGGCAGAACAGTTCGTAAAAGCGGGTGAAGAGTTCCTGGCAGACAATGCTAAACGTGAAGGTGTTGTCACTCTGGAATCCGGCCTGCAGTACGAAATCGTTGAAGCGGGTGAAGCTGATGGCGAAAAACCTGTTGCCAGCTCTAAAGTTCGCACGCATTACCACGGCACGTTCATCGACGGCAAAGTCTTCGATAGCTCCTACGACCGCGGTCAGCCAGCTGAATTCCCTGTTGGCGGCGTTATCGCTGGCTGGACTGAAGCACTGCAGTTGATGACCAAAGGCTCTAAATGGCGTTTGTATGTCCCTTACAACCTGGCATACGGTGCTCAGGGTTCCCCAGGCGGCATTCCTCCGTACTCCGCACTGGTATTTGACGTAGAGCTGCTGGAAATTCTGTAAGCCGCTTCACGTTTGCCAGCCGGTCATCGCACCGGCTGGCACCTCCCCTCTCTTAACACTCTTCATCCGGAGATACCTCCCTGTGAAACTATTCCACCAGATCTATGGCAACGGTGAACCGCTGATCATCATGCATGGCCTGTTTGGTACCTATGAAAACTGGGGTACACAGATCAAAGCACTGTCAGAACATTTTCAGGTGGTCGCAGTGGATATGCGCAACCATGGTCGCTCTGGTCATGATCCGATCATGGATTACCCATCCATGGCCGCGGACATTGTTGAGTTGATGGATGATCTGGGAATAGAGAGCGCCCATATTCTGGGACACTCGATGGGGGGTAAAGCCGCCATGCAGCTGGCGCTTAATTATCCCAACCGTATCCGCAAGTTGATTGTTGTGGATATCGCACCGGTTGAATACAGCCCACATCATCAGGATGTCTTTGCAGGGTTGTATACGATCCAGCTGGATCAGCTAAAGTCACGTAGCGAAGCGGACAAACAACTGGCTCAACATGTTGCCGAACCCGGGGTCCGTGCATTTCTGCTAAAAAACCTCTACCGCAACACTGAAAAGCAGTTTGACTGGCGCATGAATCTGGATGTGCTGCATGATCAGTACGACACGATTGGTGCCGCACCACATGGCTCCCCATTTCAGGGTAAAACGCTGTTTATCAAAGGCGGGGAATCCAACTACATCCTGCCAGAACACAAAGATCAGGTACTGAGCCTGTTTCCAAATACTGGCTACAAGCTCATGCAAGGTGCAGGCCACTGGCCACATGCTGAGAAGCCGTCTATTTTCGGAAAAATTGTTCTGGGATTTTTAGAGAACTAAGAAGCTCTAATTCTCCTGAAAGGGTAACGGGAAAGCGAAAACCGTCAGCTTAAACCTGCTGTTCGATCAGACTACCTTCAGGAAAGACTTTACTGAACACACCGGTCTCAACTAACCGACGCTCCATCTCCAACTGAATGTTATCCAACGTTTGCACGCCGCTTTGCGCCGGTTGCTGGGATACGTTATTTTCAGCCGTAACATCGCTAACAGCAGCGTCGCGGGATACGCGGTTGGGTGACATACCTAGTTCAGATTGACCACTCTCTTTCGCCGCTTCCGTATTATCAGCTTCATCCTGCTCTTGTGCATTTTCTTCTAGCGATAAACTGGCAAGCGCCTCTGTCAGCAGAGCTTGCGCTTTCGCTGCGACCTGACGGTCTTGCGTTGAAGGCTCCGCCGGTGCCAGCGCGGCTGCAATCACGGTACGCATTTTCTCAACTGTCGCTTGGGGATCATTTGCCACCGCCGAAGTATCCACACTCACTTCGCCACCTGTCGCATACATACGGCCATCCGGCCCCCGAGTATATTCCAGCGAAGGTGCGCCCGTATGCTGACCACCCACCGATGCATGCGCCTGCTCATGCTGCCGGACTTCACGATCACGGGCCTCCAGCTCCTGAACAACTTTGAGTTGCTCGTCAGATAGCTGTGTAGCAGAACCGTTTGCGGATTGCCCCTGATCCTTTTCTGATCCATCAGCTTTACGCCCGGCAGCCGAATCGGTTGCGGGCTTAGCAGCGCTTTCAAGATCAGTCGATGAGATGCCGGGTGAGGCAGATTTATCGGGCTGAATAGCACGATCACCCGCAGGTGTAACCGCGGGTGAAGATAAAAGTGGTGGGGTTAACGCGCCAGCCGAAGATAATTCCATCTGATCGACTCAGACATGAATATTGATATTGCCGCCCACGGTTTCGGAGGTCGGTGTAACAACTTTGGTGGTTGCCGCTTCCGCTTCCTGCACAGTGGTATCTTTTACCGCACTGACACTGGCTGGCTCACGTCCGGTTGCTTCCTCGGCATGGTCTGATTTTCCACTACCATGCAGATCTCCGGATGCCTTAGCGACATTATCCATGGTTCTGTTCTGTCCGATTACGCCGGATTGCAGTGCATTGGTGACGTTCATAGGACCTCCTCTCAACCTTCCTTCATACCCTGCAGCACATTCATCAACGGATGAAATCACTACAAATAGTCATACTTCCAGAAAGGAGTGTAGACCAGAA
>JAGSHA010000027.1 GCA_023954795.1 Oceanospirillaceae bacterium
GTCGACATCTACGGACTGTCTGAAGTGATGGGTCCGGGTGTGGCAATGGAGTGCATTGAAACCAAAGATGGTCCAACCATCTGGGAAGATCACTTTTACCCTGAAATTATCGATCCAAATACCGGCGAAGTACTGCCAGACGGCGAATACGGCGAGCTGGTATTCACCTCTCTGACCAAAGAGGCGCTGCCGATTATCCGTTACCGCACCCGTGACCTGACCCGCCTGTTGCCGGGTACAGCACGTCCGATGCGTCGTATCGATAAGATCACCGGTCGTTCCGATGACATGATGATCATCCGCGGTGTAAACGTCTTCCCAACGCAGATCGAAGAACAGATTCTGAAGATCCCTGCGCTGGCTCCCCACTACGAGATCGTGGTGACCAAAGACGGCAACCTGGACAAAGTACAGGTGAAGGTCGAGCTAGCACCGGATGCCCAGTCCGCCAATCAGGATCAGGCGATCAAAGAGCTGCAGCATCACATCAAATCTGTGGTGGGTATCAGCACACGAGTGGACATTGTACCGCTGGGTTCAATTCCACGCTCTGAAGGCAAAGCTAAGCGCGTGTTCGACAACCGCTAATACTGCCCTTCCTATGCCCTCGCCGCATGCTATCAATGTCACTATTGATAGCATGCGGACACAAAAAAACCGCTTCAAAGCGGTTTCTTTTTATGACCTGCCAACCATCCAGAACTCAGGCAGTCACAACACCTTGTGCTCCAGAAGCACCGACAGAGACACCCATCGCTGATGCAGCACGCGTCAAAGGACCTAACAATGGCTCGACCAAGGCAAATACCGCACTTCGGTCACGCGCATCAACGAAGGTGACGGATGCTTCGATATCCAGATCGGCCAACCACTGCTGGTAATCAGCAAGCGATGGATTCGCCTGTACATCAGAACGCGTTACACCGACAACCAGCTGCCGATCTTTAATCAAACGGGAAAACGCATTCAGGTAGTATTTCAGATCTTCCTGCGGACATTCCCGTGCATTATCCAGCATCAAAACGACACCACTCGCATCGTGAGCAATTTCCTCACTTAGCATGTCCCACATAAAGTCAAAACGGGACTGGCCTGGCGCGCCGTATAGATGCGCTTTTTCATTCGCATCTGTGGTCACGCGCCCGTAGTCAATCGCAACCGTGGTAGTACTTTTATGGCTTTTCACTTCATCAACTGAAATTTTAGCCTCGGTATTCACGCAATCTATCTCACTGACCGCCTGTATTGCACTTGTTTTGCCCGCCCCAACAGGACCGACAAAAATGATCTTCTTATTATCCATGTATTCTGAACTCTAATTGTTCAGGGTAACTGAAAAGCCGGAAAATGATCCAAGCCTTAATATCCCTGTATGACGGTTTCAGTATTCTTTTTTATCAGAGCAACTGATAAAACCCACACGCGTACGAATCAAAAAAGCAATTATAAACCTGCGCCCATTCTTGCAGATATTGAGATAAAGATGAATCATTCAATATTACATGCAACTAATATAGGGTCTTCAAGGTCTACTGTTCGGGTTAATATAGAGCGTGCATTTTTGCACATCTTCAGCATCCAACCCCCTCTGATGGAACACTGTATTAGATGGGCATTCGAACGTGATCAGTGGGCGTTATCATTGCATTCTTAATCAAACTGATAGAGCCTTGCTATACGACCTCTTTCAACTTGCAGTCTCGGGTGACCTTACGTATATTCACGGCAACCTTTTGTGAGCAAATGCTAATATGCAACTTAGTCGATTTACCGATTACACTCTCCGGGTGCTCTTCTTTACCGCCGTCAATAATGATCGCCTGACCACACTGGCTGAAATTGCAGGCTTTTACGAGATATCCATCGAACATCTGAGAAAAGTCGTTCACGCTTTATCCAAGTCCGGTTATCTACAGACCTTTCGCGGCAAAAATGGCGGCATTCGCCTGGCGAGAGACCCTAAAGATATCAACTTGGGTGAGGTCATCGCTCAGTCAGAAGGTATCGCCCCGCTCGTTGATTGCATGGGACAGGACTGCAAGCTCACCGGTTTTTGCAGCCTGCAATCGGTGTTCAAAGAAGCACAGGAAGCCTTTATGAATACCCTGCGCAAATACACCCTGGCTCAAATGCTTGAAAGCCCTCAGTTACAAGCCGAACTCATTACCAAAGGTCGCTAAGATCCGGGGACACACCCAGCCGTTTATGCAATGCAGGGCTGGTCGTGGTGTATTGCAGATGAACCTTTTCATCTGGGTTAAGCTGGGCCTTGATCGAAAATGCCGCTAATGCAGCTTCGTGAAAACCACTTAAAATCAGTTTCTTCTTACCTGGATACCAATTGCCATCACCTACGGCGTATATGCCGGGGCAACTGGTCATGAAGCGCTCGGTATCGACTTTTGCCTGATTTCTCTCAGTTTCCACTCCCCATCTTTCGAGCGTTCCATTGTCTGGTGACAGACCAAAAAACACCAGCAAGTGGTCCAGTTCAAGCTGTCGAATCACACCATCCTGAGACATAACCTTTACACCACTCAGCTGCTCCTCCGCCATCATATAGTCCACTACCCGTCCTGTCAGGAATTGCATTTGATGCGCTTCGCACAAGTCATGCATCTGTTGCACGGCATAGGTTTGCGCACGGAACCGGTCGGAACGATGAATTAGGACGATGCTTTCAGCGTCAGGCTGTAAGCGAATCACCCAATCCAGCGCAGAATCTCCCCCTCCTAACACGACGAGCCGTTTACCCCGGTGTCGTGTTTCGTCAGTCACCGCGTAAAAAAGCTGCTGATCTTTAAACTGATCAATACCATCAACACGCAGCTGTATCGGACGAATTGCGCCGGCGCCGCTAGCAATAACGACAGCTCCCGCATCAAATAGAACGCCGGTATCTGTTTCAAGGGTAAATCGACCATTGGACGTAGGCTGGATACGGATAACTCGCTGTTCAAAATGGAACTCAGGTGCAAAAGGCTGAATCTGAGCGAGCAAATTTTCTATTAGTCCCCGTGCTGATATCTCAGGAATTGCTGGAATGTCGTAGATAGGCTTGTCTGGGTACAACTGAATACACTGGCCTCCGGCATACGGGAGCGCTTCAATAACGTGCGCATGAATGCCCAATAGCCCAAGTTCAAACACCTGGAATAAACCACAGGGCCCTGCACCAACGATAACGACATCAGTTTTGATCATCCGAACCTCCTTCGCCAGTTTATGAATGGAAAATAAAAGCCTCCGCAAGCAATCGAGAATGA
This sequence comes from Oceanospirillaceae bacterium, assembly GCA_023954795.1. Classification (GTDB taxonomy): domain Bacteria; phylum Pseudomonadota; class Gammaproteobacteria; order Pseudomonadales; family Balneatricaceae; genus Pontibacterium. The sequence goes on from JAGSHA010000027.1 coordinate 3,267, forward strand.
TGCTGTTCTAACCACCCAAATAGCTCACGCTCTTCAAAACGTACATGCGCCTTCAAACACTGAGCAAACAATAGAATCGATTCCCGATCAGTCTGCTGTAACAAATCGCGCAGACGCACGTGATCAGAAAGAAAGCGCTGCTTAAGCTCACCTTCCAGAACAGCGCCAAAGCCCTCCTCCTCTTGCAGAAAGTGCGTATACAGCTCCTCAGCAAAGGTATCTTTCACCTGCTGCCAGTAATGACTCAGGCTGTCGTCAGATAGGCCTCCCAAATCTGATATCCGCTTTGATATAACCAACGCGTTATGATGCTCCCGACTCAACGGCGTAAGCGCAGCTGATCGTTTCATTTATCTTTCCTGCCGTATGATGCTTTTGGTCTGATCAGTTCCCCCTGAGCTTTCCCCTTGTACCCATCAGCTCGGTGAACCTGATTCACGGCAGTACTTGTTACATTCATCCAGTCGCTGTGAAGCGTGTCAAAATTGATCATGTCACTACTTTGTTTTTTACTCATCTCTACCCCTTTGTGCATGCAACAAACACTTATAATGTATTTACAAACCATGTTATAGTTCAGATTAACATGTTTTTCAATTACATTTTATAATGACAGGTATGAATAATGGTCATCTGGACTGATGCAGAGTTATGGGTCTTTGCAGCATTAATCGGCATGGTCGTGCTGAAACTATGGACAGTATGGCACGTATCGATAAAAGCTCAGGCAGATAAGGTAGGTAAGCTAATCTTTCTGGGATTGATTGCTGGCTTAACCCTCTTCGGGATAGGGGCCAAGACATATATCAGCATGATGATGGGCGTTTAGGACATTTTGAATTAAAAAACCGGGCAGAAAGTACGCCCGGTTCTAGCAGGCTAATGACGTATTATTCAGCAACTTCCAGTTTCTGAGGGGAAACCAGTACACCGTTATTGTCAGCGTATACGTATTCACCCGGACGGAAAGTCACACCGCCAAAGGTCACATCTACATTCAGATCACCCAAGCCACGCTTGTCGGTTTTCATCGGATGTGCACCCAAAGCCTGAACACCAAGATCCAGATCGCTGATAGCATTTACATCACGGATACATCCGTAGATGATAATCCCGGCCCATCCATTTTTGGTTGCTTTCTCTGCCAGCATGTCACCCAGCATCGCACGACGCATAGAGCCGCCACCATCAACAACCAGCACTTTACCTTCACCTGGCAGCGCAACCTGCTCTCGTACCAGTGAGTTATCTTCAAACGCTTTCAGGGTGACAATTTCACCGCCAAAACGTTCGCGACCACCAAAGTTACCAAACATCGGTTCAACAACCTGTACCAGCTCAGGGAACTGATCACAGAGTTCAGGCAGCAAATCTTCCACAGCGTGCTCCTTTTATACGAATAATTATGTGTGTAAAAACCCTTGTAGACGAAAACTCGTCTGGCTCAGCAGAGACTCTTTGACCTCTTTTTAAGAGAACGCAGTGTGTCCCATTTATTGTGCAATTGCACTACAACCTTAGGGTGGAAACCGCTCATTAACGGATATAACTCAAGAGGATACGGCATCAACGTCGTTGGAAAAGGTAATGATCCATCCAGCTCTTATCGTTGTCGGTATTACTGTATTCGAGCAGTTCCAGATCAGGATGTATCGTCTCAAGCTCATTTAGTGTGAGACAAAAACGTCGAGAAAAACCCGTCATTTCATGATGTGTCAGGTTGAAGGTCGTCAGCAATAGACGACCACCGGGATTCAGATGATCAACCAGTTCAGGCCAGAGAGCGATCTCAGGCTTATAAAGCGTAATAACAATATTGTCGAACTGCGCCAACCCATTCAATGCAGCCGTTTGCTCAAGATCCCGGACATGCGTCTTTACATGCAGCCCCTGCTCCTGAGCAAAATCCACCAGCCGTTTCAGCCCCTGCTCAGCTATATCGAGCGCTGTAACCTCAAAGCCGTGTGCGGCCAAATAAAGAGATGCCGCACCATCACCTGCAGCCACATCAAGTACCGTACCTACCCGCAGTTGGCTAAGACTGCGCTGCAGATATCCCGGCACTGATGGGCGCTTCTCACCTTTATTTCGGTAACGGCTATTCCACTTTTCCTGACTGACGGACATTAGATTAAACCTCTCTATCAGATTGGGGAGCGGCATCCCGCAGCCGTTATTTCACCGTGTAATGGCAACTGCGGGGTGCTGACTGCCACCATCGTTAGCAAACGCGCTGCAGCACATCCAACAATGCCTGCACAGGATGAGGCAGCTGCTGTTCATCCTGGCGCTTCACCTGTGATCGGCAGGAATAACCTGTGGCGACCAACTTGCCCTTATTCTCTGGGTTATTGACCACATCAGCCCAACTCATTTCATAGATCTTGCGGGAGGTATCGTAGTTGTCTGCTTCGTGCCCATACGTTCCGGACATACCACAACACCCTGTTGCAACCACATCCAGCTTTTGCCCCAATGCACCGAAAATTGCCTGCCAGTTTTTAATTGAAGGTGCAGCTGAGGTTTTCTCGGTGCAGTGCGCCATCAGCTTGTATTCACCTTGAGGAAGGATACCCGCAACGTTTTCGAGCATCGTTAAGTTACTCGCCAACCATTCCTGAATCAGCTTAACCGGTGGCTGTTTTTCCGTATTCCCGTAGCTGTATTCCTGACGGTAGGTCAACGTCATAGACGGATCTATACCAATCAAATCGATACCGGTGTCTGCAAGTTCGTTGAGCATTTCACGATTTTCTTTTGCGATTCGCTCAAACTGATCCATAAAGCCATGTACGTGCAGTGGTTTACCGTTTGGCTTAAACGGTGCAACCAACACATAGAATCCGAGACTATTCAGCAGATCGATCAAATCGAGCACCAGCTGAGTTTCGAAATAGCTGGTAAACGCATCCTGCACGATAATGACAGCCTTCTCACGCTGGGCTGCACTCATACGGCTAATCTGGTCCATGGTCGCGAAATCAACACCCCGCTGATCCATTCCCTGTTTCAGGCTATGAGTACATATGGACGGGCTGTCCACCATGCCCATATGCTTATGAAACAGCTTCTGCATCGTTCCATTGCGCATTGCCCAGTTATACGGTGCCGGGAATTTCGCCAGATACGGAATCATCAGCTCCAGGCTGCCTACCATGTAGTCCTTCAATGGACGCAGATAACGACCGTGATAGCTTTCCAGAAAACGGGAACGGAAATCGGGAACGTTCACCTTAATCGGGCACTGTCCAACGCAAGACTTACAAGCCAGACAGCCTTTCATCGCATCGTATACTTCATGGTTAAAATCGTACTCTCCACGGCGTTTGGCCAGAGTGTTTTTAACCTTGCGCGGTAGGCTGCGGATGAAAGACTCCGACTTCACTTTCGCGCTTTCCGCGACCAGATCGACACCCTGAGTGGACATCAGGCGCGTCCATTCTCGAATCAACGACGCACGCCCTTTCGGCGAATGAACACGTTCCCGGGTAGCCTTCCAGGAAGGACACATCGCATCATTCGGATCGTAGTTATAGCAAGCGCCATTACCGTTACAGTACATTGCTGCATCATAGTACTGGAATGTATTCGGATCGATCTGGCGATCATACTGGCCACGGGTTGGCACGGCATCAATCTTAAGCAGTTCTGCACCTTCAATCGCCGGGGTAGCAATTTTGCCCGGATTCAGTTGATTACGCGGGTCAAAACAGCCTTTGATACGCTGAATATCCGCATAAAGTTCACCAAAGAACTCCGGAGCATATTCGGAACGTACGCCTTTACCATGCTCACCCCACAGCAGACCTTTATATTTTTGGGTCAGCGCAACCACTTGATCCGTCACTTCACGAATGAGCGGCTCTTGCACTTCATCTTTCATATCCATTGCAGGACGGACGTGCAGTACACCCGCATCAACATGACCAAACATACCGTATGCCAAATCACGCTCATCGAGCACTGCACGGAATTCCATAATGAAGTCAGCGAGGTTTTCCGGCGGTACTGCCGTATCTTCTACAAATGGAATTGGACGCTTCTGGCCTTTGGCATTCCCCAGCAGACCGACCGCCTTTTTACGCATCGTCCAGACTTTGCTGATCTCTGCGGCGCCATACACTACCGAATGACCGAAGCTCTTACCGGTATCGCCTGCTACTTGAGTCAGGTGCGTGGTCAGCTTCTCGACTTTGGCGCGCAACTCAGCTTCATCATCTCCGGTATATTCAACCAGATTGATCCCGCTGATCTCAGGCTCACCTTCAGATGTAGGGAAGTAGTCCGCAACGGTATCCCAGATAATATCGCCCATTGCCAGATTCAATACTTTGGAATCAACGGTTTCTATCGACGTTGGGGCATATTCCATTAACGTCGTCGCATCGCGCAACGAGGTTTCGAAGCTGTCGTACTTAACATTGACCAATGCAGCATACTTTGGGATCGGCAGCACATTGAGCTTTGCTTCAGCGATAAACGCCAGTGATCCTTCTGCGCCACACAAAACAGAATTCAGATTGAACTGACCGTTTTCGTCATAGATATGTGCCAGATCGTAACCGGTCAGACAACGGTTTAACTTTGGAAACTTAGCCTCAATCAGCTCTTTCTTGGTGGTAAAAATTTCATCAACCACACGATGAGCTTCACCCACCCGGTCATTGCGTTGCTTGATCGCTTCCAGCTCATCCGCAGTGATCGAAGCCGATTCCCAAACCGTGCCATCAAGGAATACAGACTTCAGTTCCAGTACATGGTCACGGGTTTTACCGTACATACATGAGCCCTGACCACTGGCATCGGTATTGATCATGCCGCCCACCGTAGCCCGGTTACTGGTCGACAACTCAGGTGCAAAGAAGAATCCATACGGTTTAAGTGCAGCGTTTAGCTGATCCTTAACCACACCACCCTGCACGCGTACCCAACGCTCATCCGCATTGATCTCCAATACCTGATTCATGTGCCGGGATACATCCACCAGCAAGCCGTCAGTCAGTGACTGACCGTTCGTACCGGTACCGCCGCCGCGTGGACTCAATACCACTTCGGCATATTCCGGCTGATCCGACAACTTAGCGATGCGTACAAGATCGGCCAGCGTTTTCGGGTACAAAACACCCTGCGGCAACATTTGATAGATGCTGTTATCTGTTGCCAATACAACACGGTTCGCGTAATCCGGGCTTAGATCCCCTTCAAACCCGTCCGTTTTCAGCCGCTCAATAAACTGTAAATACAGCTGTTGTGTCGCATCGATCTCAGATATACGTGGAATCATGGTGTTGATAGATCCTTGAAAATTGAAGTAAACCGTAACGCCCAGCGATGACAATGCTTAGCACTGTTCATTGTACCGCGTGTTAAACGATGAAGCGGGCTTTGTAATTGTGGCCGCTATCATGCAGAATCCTTATTTATCAATCAAACAATAAAATCAAATAGATTAATTGATAAATATGAATAATCTATCCATTCGACACCTCCGCGCATTCTACGCCGTTGCGCAGGACGGTAGTTTCACCCGCGCAGCCGAAAGCCTTCATCTCACTCAGTCAACGTTGACGGCAACCATTAAACAGCTGGAAGAACAGGTAGGCCTGACTTTACTGGATAGAACAACCCGCAGTGTTCTGCTTAGCCGTGAAGGGAAACGCTTCCTGCCCGTAGCTGAGCGTTTATTGTCAGACTTTGATACGGCACTGGCGGACCTCAAAGCCGTTTCAGAACAGCAGCAAGGACAGGTTGGCATTGCTGCATCACCGTCCACCATATCCCGACTCCTGCCGTCTATCGTAAAACGATATCGGCAGGAGTACCCCAATATTGGCATCTACCTGAGGGACGACGGTGCGGGCGGGATCGAACAGCGTATTCTGGACAACGAAGTGGACTTCGGCGTAGCCAGCAACCACTCTTCCCACCCAGACCTCAGCTATCATTCCTTACTGAGCGATCGCTACGGTGTGGTGTGCTGCCCTGATCATCCTTTAGCTACGGGGAAACCAGAACTTCCTTGGGATGCACTGGAGCAACAGCAACTCATTTATCTGACGACGGATACCGGTATACGTGTGCAACTGGCGCAGTTTAAGCAACAAGGGGTTCTCAACATAGAACTGGACGGGCCAGTCATTGAAGCCAGCAACCCTGCCGCAATAGCCGCGTTGATCAGTGAAGGGATGGGTATATCGTTGTTACCCGCTTTGGCAGCAGGCACAACCGCGTTTGAAGGCCTGAAATTTATACCGCTGACGGGGCCCGCAATCAGCCGGGAGATTTGTTTGATTCGACGTAAAGGGCGCTCTTTAACACCCGCAGCAGCGCATATGTCTGCATTAGTGACAGCAGAGCTAAAACGCATGCTGCTGCCACCTTTTGTGGAAACCTTATAAAACGCTGTTACGCCCTATCAGTTACCTTCCACCAAGCGGATACCATCTTCATCGATGGTAATCAGGCGCTGGCGATACAAGCCACCAATTGCCATTTTATATGCTTTCTTTGATATACCGTACGTGCTGTAGATCTGTTCCGGCTGGCTCTTGTCGTTTAATGGACTGTATCCATTGCGTTCGTCCAAGTGCTGCAAGATTTTTTGTTGCAGGCGATCCACTTTGGCATAGCCTGGCTTATCCAGAGACAGGTCGATCTTCCCATCCGGACGCACCTGCTTAATAAAGCCCCGGGTCTTATAACCCCGACGGAGCTTGCGAAAAACTTCATCGTGATAAAGTACGCCCCAGTGGGTGCCGTTAACAACAGCCTTATAACCCAGATCTGTTTGTGCGGCGATCACCAACTCCACCTGCTGATTTCGTTTGTAATCAGCAGGTGTCTTATCCAGGAAACGGTCAAGGCGCGCCGATGCACAAATACGGTTAGTGTTGTCGAGATAGACATACACCATGACATGCTGGCCGACTTCAGGGTGCTGGCTGCGAATTTCGCTGTAGGGCAAAAACAGATCTTTTGGCAAACCCCAATCAAGAAAGACGCCGACCTTCTCCACCGATACAACTTTCAACGATGCGACCTGGCCTAACTGAACCAACGGCGCATCAGTGATCGCAATAGGGAATTCATCGGAATCCATGTAGACAAATACGTCCAGCCGATCACCCAGTTTACAACCCTCTGGCACATAACGTTTTGGCAGCAGAATCCCCCCAAGATCATCACCATCCAGGTACACGCCAAAGCCTACCTCACGGACAACTTCCAGCTTATTCATACGACCAATCTGAGCCAACGTATTTTACCTCGGGGAGAATTTGTTAAAGAGGCGCCACCATACCAGATCACATCAACAAAACGTAGCATGGGTGCGCATGCATAGGGCTGTTATCAATGATATTAGTTGATGCATATAAGATGGGGTAACAAAGGGGTGAGATCAGAAAACTTGCCCAAAATAAAAAGCCCCAGACAGTTATTCAGATTAGATCCGAATAATCGTGTGGGGCCTGACTCTCACAAGGAGAAAATGGCTTACTGCCTGTGGAACTTAGTTGCACCGCCTGTTTCCCTCAAGCGATTACTGTGACTGTTCCATCCTCGTTATCTTCCTGGTTACCTGCCGGGTAGCGTTAGCCATCCATTCAGGCGGTCTGTACGCTCATACGTTCTTCCCGTGCAAGCATTGCCATCTTCGCATTCGCTACACTGAAAAGAATTGAGACAACAACGCTTACAGCCTTAAACACAACCATTGCCGTTGTTGCAGTTCCTTCTGCGTTGAGGTCAACATACATTGATACACCCATGAACACAGCCGCTGCAGCAAATGCAGAGGCTACTACTAGTGCAAAGAGTTGTTTAAATTTCAATGCGGATTGTTTAGCCATCTCACTTTCCTTACTGATCTGATCAATTAAATCGCTCAATTCAAACATCCGTTAGATAATATCTATATAACTAAACGAAACTTCAATACCTGAAATCATTCAAGCATATAGACGTTGGTCTAACCTTCGCCACGTTTAACAACGTCAACTGGGGGGCAGGAGCAATTTAAACTACCGATTTAACCCAGCTATGCATGTCGTGGAATGCTAACGCTACTCTGTTAAGCATTTGTTTCAATATGATTTTTCTTAACATAACCTGATTAAAACGATCGTTCAAACATTTGTTTGATATATATCAAGTCCGCCCTTCTCTCCTACTGTCCTGACTACGCTTTTTTGTATATAGAATGAAGCCTCTCACAAATAAGATAACGGTATAATCTTCATAGTATTTCGGTTTTTGTATCCCGTAACGCTATGGTTATACTGGCTTAAACAGGAAATCGCTCTCCATCCTCGTGATAAGGAACAATCATGCTGCAGACCTCAGCGCTTGTTGGAACGTTAAAGCAACAACTAAAAGCCAGCGGTAAGACCTATGCCGATATCGCACGAGACCTAACGCTCAGTGAAGCGTCCGTTAAACGTTTATTTTCCGAGAACAACTTCTCTCTACATCGACTGGAGATGATTTGCGATTCAATCGGAATTACGTTTACCGATCTGATTGAAAAGATGGCTCAGCAGCAACAAACGCTTAGCCAGCTCACCCACGAACAAGAAAAGGAGGTCGCTGAAGATGTCGTGTTGCTATTGATCGCGGTGAGTGTGATTAACGGTTTTTCCTTTAACGATCTACTGATGCAGTACGACGTTGGTGAACCTGAATGTGTCCAGAAACTGGCGAAGCTAGATCGCCTCAAATTAATCGAACTGCTACCCGGCAACCGTATCCGCCTGTTGGTCTCACCCAACTTTAACTGGCTGCCCAACGGTCCCATTCAAAAATTTTTCCAAGAGAAGGTAGAGCAGGACTTCTTCCGTTCCCGTTTCGACAAGCAGAACGAAAAACTTCTCGTCCTCAATGCGGTCCTCTCCCCCGCCGCCAATGCTGAACTGCAACGAAAAATGCAAACGCTCGCACATGATTTTAACGCCATCATGAAACGGGATGCCCAGCTGCCGCTGACCGACCGTAAAGGCACAACAATGGTTCTGGCTTTGCGCCAGTGGCAGTACAGCTTATTTAATAATTACCGTAAGAAATAAACCGAGCCAGACCTGAAGTGTCGCATTCTGCAACTTCAGGTCGTGAGCATTAATACTTTAACGAGCTTTCTGTATCGCCCCAGCGGAGATAGTGACACTGCCCTTATATTCATCACGAGGGTAATTTCTATGTCTCTGTTTCGTTCCATTTGCCAATTCAGTCTGTCCGCCGCTTTATTAGCCTCAGCCTCAGCGAATGCCGCCGGATTGCTCAAGCCTGCAAACGGCACTTTGCCTGACCTTTTGATTCAACAGCATGACGTTGATGTAATCATTCAGGATGGTTACGCCGTCACACAAGTCGAACAGGTTTTTAGCAACCCTAATACTCAGCCCCTGGATGCCATCTATTCCTTCCCCGTACCTGATAAAGCGGCCGTCGGCGAGTTCACCTATTGGATAAACGGTAAGCCCGTCACAGGAGAAGTCGTTAAAAAGCAGAAAGCACGTGAAATCTATCGTGAGGAAAAACAAGCCGGACGCAATGTCGCCATTGTAGAGAAGGACAGCTATAAAACGTTCGATATCAGTGTAGCGGCTATCCAGCCACAGACCGACGTGCGTGTACGTTTAGTGTATGTGCAACCCACCCACGTCGACAGTGGTATCGGACGCTATGTGTATCCGCTGGAGGACGGCGGTGTTGATGAAGCGAAACAGGCATTCTGGAACCGCAACGAGCAAGTCCAGAAGCAGTTCAGTTTTAACGTACATCTGCGTAACAGCTACCCGGTTGACGGTCTTCGTATGCCCCACCAGCCTTCGGCTAATATCACACATTCAGACGCATACAGCTGGAATGTCGAATTACTCAGTGCAGCACACAGTGGAAATACCAGCAGCCCATCAACCGATGATGATAGAAGCGCTCAAACGCCGCAGGTAAAAAATACACCTTCAGGCACACCTGCCGCCCAACTGGATAAAGACCTTCTACTCTACTGGCGCCATTCCGACGGCTTGCCGGGTAGCCTTGATATGACGACCTATAAAAAAGACAGTAAGGCAGCAGGCACCTTTATGTTGACGCTGACCCCCGGTGATGATCTGTCTCCATTGAGTAGCGGACGTGACTGGATCTTCGTTCTGGACGTATCAGGGTCGATGGCAGGCAAATATTCAGCCCTGACTGAAGGCGTACGACAGGGGCTGGCAAAGCTCAGCCCGAATGATCGTTTTCGAATCGTGTTATTCAACGACTCAGCCCACGATTTCAGTGGTGGCTTCTTGCCCGCGACGCCAGAACGGATTACTCCGATGCTGGATAAACTCGACCAATACCAACCCAGCCGCGGAACAAACCTCTATGCGGGCATGAAAATGGGTTTGCGCAAGATGGATAGCGACCGCTCGACGGCCATGGTGCTGGTCACCGATGGCGTTGCCAATGTTGGTGTAACCGAGAAAACCGCATTTCTGAAGCTGCTGAAAGCTGCAGATCTACGACTCTATACCTTTGTCATGGGGAACAGTGCCAACCGCCCGCTTTTAAACGAAATGACCAAAGTATCCCAAGGTTTTTCTCTATCGGTATCGAATGCCGACGACATCATGGGCCAAATCATGCTGGCAGCCGACAAAATGAGTCATCAGGCGCTGCGGAACATTAACATCAACTTCGACGGGGGACGCATTGCCGACCTAACCCCGGAGCAAATTGGTAGCCTTTATCGAGGGCAGCAGCTCACAGTATTAGGGCATTACCGCAAAGCCGGACCGGTCAAAGTCACACTGACGGGTGATATTGGTCATGAGAGCCGGACATACACCACAGAAATTCAGCTGCCTGAGCAGTCATTACTGAACCCCGAACTGGAACGTTTATGGGCCTATGCCACCATCGAAAATCTGCAGGCCAAAATAGATTATCTCGGTGAAGACAGTGACAGCAAGCAAGCAATTACCTCCATCGCCACAGATCACGGGTTAGTCACCGACTATACATCGATGGTTGTTTTGGAAGAGGATCGTTTTAAAGCACTGGGCATCGACCGAACCAACGCACAGCGCGTTGCAGTAGAACGTCAAGCACGTGACCAACGGGCGCAAGCACCCATCACGCAGCGCAGAGCAGACAAGGCTCAACCAATGTTCGATAAGCAACGGGCGACAGTAGGCGGACGGTCTGGGGGTGGCGCAGTAGACCCGTGGATGATCCTGATTTTACTCGTACTCGCGGCATCCACGCTGTACCCGCGTTCACATCCGGATGATGCAAATGCGTAAGCTGACGTCATTACCACAGGTACACAACGGGGCCGCCTTCTGGCGGTTCCGATGGCCCTTACGCACGCTGATCGCCTCGATGACTGTCTTGGTATTCGTAACCCTCGATTTGGGACAGTTTTGCTTTGATCGCGTGGCTATTGTTCATAACGGCGAATGGTGGCGCCTGATCACCAGTCATCTGGTGCATAGCAATACGTCACACCTGTTCTGGGACGTGATTACCTTCGCAGCGGTATCTGCTTATCTTGAAAGGAAACAACCCGGCTTAGTCATTCCTGCATGGATGTTGGGTATGGTAAGCGTCAACCTGTTACTGCTGTCTTCGCTATCAGATTTGAGCTATTACTGCGGACTCTCGGGCATGCTCTTTACGCCCCTCACATTGGCAGTCATCATCTATCAACGGGAGACCCGTGGACTCATTGGGTGGCTACCGATATTGGTATGCTCCACTAAGCTGGCATGGGAGCTACTTCAGACACAAACTTTATTGGTGAACACCGATTGGCAGGCATATCCTGAATCACACGCCGCGGGTGTTATTGGAGGACTACTCGTTTATCTGTGTATTCGGCTAAAGAAAGCCCCCACACTTAACTCTCATCAGCTTGCCTGAGCGACCACATCAACCCCAACCAGACCATTTTTCTCAAGCACCCGATACACTTTGCGACAGGTTTTGCCTAACTGATCGAGTTCCCCCAGGTTAGGCACCTCTCCCTGATCGATTCGCATCTCCCACTCTTCCAGCTGTATCGCAAGAAAATCGAGCAGCTTCTTTGCACAGCCGGTACAAATTCCACTACACATCTGGTCTACAGGCATCTCGAACGGCATTGCATCACGTACTTCGTCGATCAATTTACGCATTGCGGTTGGGGTATCTGGTTTCACGGTCAACGCTCTCTACAGCCAAAACAGTCACATGAGGCGCTCATAAAACCATATCTGAGCAATCGCAAACATGATATCCGTCAGGTCTGGCGGAAATGAGCGACCTTCGTGAATGTTTCCAAATCTGAAAAGTTAAATTGCATTTATGCCTATAGTTCACATCAGTTCGACTACTTATACTTAACCGATTGAAATTAAAGCCCCTCTTTTATCCAAACAGGCCCGTTATATGTCCCTTAAGCTTACTGTAGTTGATCAGTCCCCGGTTCCGGGAAAAGCACACCCTCTCAGCCCGGTGGCGCTTTCAGCGGAATTGGCAAAAGCCTGTGATGCCTGGGGATACAGCCGCTACTGGGTTGCGGAACATCACAACAGCGGCAACTTTGCCGGGCCAGCACCTGAAATTCTGATCAGCCATATCGCCAGCATTACTGAGCGTATTCGTGTAGGCAGTGGTGGCGTCATGCTGCCCCACTACAGCCCCTACAAAGTCGCTGAACAGTTTCGCCTGCTGGAAACATTATTTCCGAACCGTATCGATCTGGGGATTGGTCGTGCGCCGGGAGGCGATGGTCTTGCCAGCCATGCTTTGGCTTTCCCGGATTCGCCTTCTCATGAAGATAACTACGCACAACAGGCAATGCTACTAAAAGCGTTTCTTGATAAATCAGTCCCATCAGAACACCCCTACCATGATCTGCGTGTCATGCCTGATGATGCGCCAACGCCTGAAATGTGGATGCTGGGTTCCAGTGGTGGTAGCGCATCCCTTGCAGGCCATGTTGGGATGAACATGGCACTGGCTCTATTTATCGGCCCTGAAGATCGACCGGTGAGCATTGTCGATGAATATGAAGCTGCATGGCGTGAGGCCGGTCATCCGGGAGATCCTCAATCCATGATCGCAATATCTGCCGTGTGCGCTGAAACAGAGGAGCAGGCTGCGCTGATCGCAGCTTCACAGGCGTACTGGAAAGTGATGGCGTTCCGTCACGGCATCCGCGAGCCGCTAAACAGCCCTGAAGAAGCTCTTAATCTAAAAACCAAACTCAGTATTTCTGATCAGGCATACTTTGATGAAACATTGGCTTCAGTGGTTCATGGCACTGTTAATCAATGCCACGAGCGATTGCAGGCACTGGCCACACGTTATCGTACCAATGAGCTGGCGCTGGTGACTGTCACTTATGATTACGAAGACCGCCTGAACAGCTATCGACGTCTGGCACAACTAGTGACCTAGCGGACTAATAGGTAATAAATACCCATTTGTCCGTCGCCCCTCCAAGCTGGCGCAATTATGCGAAATTGCTTGCTTTGCGGGGGTCGCATTGGCCTATGCGTCCAATGTTGGCTCATCCCTGAGCCAATCTATTAACCCGGAGGGTTAATAGTGACCTAAACCGAGATTTGGCATATTATTTCCGGCTGTTTCTAATATACAAACCGAGTAGAGGAAAGCATGTCGGAAATTGACGTGATGATCGAAGATATTAACCTTTGGCAAACCCAGATGTTCGCCCTGAACTATCCCGATCACGACGCGATCAAAGCCGAGCTGCTGGAAGCGATTTACAGCAACCAGGAACAGCAGCAAATGCCGATTGAAAGCGAAGTTGCTACTGATGCTAAGCACGGCCTCTATGAAAGCAAGCTGGACTTTCTGACCCA
>JAGSHA010000094.1 GCA_023954795.1 Oceanospirillaceae bacterium
CTTTGTAGGTCAACATAGTGAACATCCCCTGTAATTGAGTGATTAAGGATTACAGCTTTGAGATGGCCTTCATCTTCAGTCTAGTGTGTCTGTTGCTGTAAAGACTTCATCCAGATCAATAAATTGGAGGATAGGTGAGGGATATTTATACAGCTGTCTTTGCGGGCTTGAAATGCCGTGTCGCGGATCGGTGACACGCTAACTTGTTGATTTTTATATAAATCGGAATTTATCAGATTTTTGTGTCTCCAGTTGGCGACAGTTTGTGTGCTTATCTCATGCGTATACTCACAGAAGGCGCGTTTTTGAGTGTTGGTGTGATTTTAACATGTTGATATTAAAGGATATTATAAAGTTGGTCTTTGGCTTGCTTTAGTACAGTCCATTACATGACGGGCACATCGGACTGCGACGATGTCCAGCGTCACCGTTAAATGGAGGAGCTACGATGCTAACCGAGTACTTTGTAAAACACTTTATAACGCTGTTTGTAATAGCTGAATCTTTAGCGGTGTACTTTTTCCTCGTCTGACCATTTCGGAAGCTTATCTAAAGTTTGGATAAGTTTTTACAGAATGAGACTGGCCTTGTTACTGTGCTGGAAGGGGCAGTAACGCGGTGGCATCTACAGGGAGTAGGTCACCACTGGCTATCGGATGCAGGTGGCGGCCTGGTAGTCGTCCGGTATGTTGAAACGAACAGGAGGCACAGTCTCCCCTTCCACTTAATCTCTGTTATCTGCTCACAGAGAGATTTTCCCTCCTCTTACTATCGCCAGATCTGGTACTTTAGTTTTAGCTGCTGCAGTCATTGGTATGCTGTACCGCAATATTTGACACCTCATTCAGCTGTATTCTTTGAACGCGTATACGCTCAAGCAAATGCTTGGTCTTATTTGTATGTCCTCTTCGTTGTCGGTTAGATGTCTTGAGCCGGGGCGGCGCCATATCTGAAATATTCTTATTAGTTATAATCTTATGTGACTTTTCTGTTTGTCAGGTCTGTAAATGTGACCTGAAAATGCATCATTCTTAAGCTTATAAGACTTTAGGCTAGCAATACTCCAAATGGATAATGGGGTTTTGTCGCATTGCACAAGACATCGCTCTTGGATTGGGTATAATCGGCGGCAAAAGAAAAGCACCGCGGATTATAACTGTAACAAAGCTGTGGTTATTTCAGCTCAGTTAGCGAGTGCTTCGCGAGGGATCTCCGGAAATATCAGCGGGTTAACTCTGATCGACCATCAGGCCTAGCCAGCGAATGCAGCCACAAGCTCTGTTTCCGGTGTCATCTCACCTACCATTATTTACTATTGAATGGCGAAGTTGTTATGACCACAAAAGCAGTTGATGTGTTGCTCGTTGGGGCGGGCGCGATGAGCACAACCCTGGGGATGTTGCTCAAGCAGTTAGACCCATCTATGAAGATTTGCATGGTTGAACGTCTTGATCATGTTGCACACGAAAGTACCGATGCGATGAACAATGCCGGTACCGGGCACGCAGCCTATTGTGAGCTTAATTACACGCCAAAAAAGGCCGGTGGCGGTGTTGATCCTTCCAAAGCGTTTGCAATCAATGAAGCCTTTGAGGTGAGTCTGCAGTTTTGGTCGTACCTCGTAAATGCTAAAGCATTGCCGAACCCATCCAAGTTTATCAGCAACGTCCCACACCAGAGTTTTGTCTGGGGTGAAGAGAACGTTCAGTTTTTGCGCAGCCGTTATGAAACGCTGAGCAGCACCCGGCAGTTTGCTCAGATGGAATATTCTGAAGACCATGATGTACTGCGTGAGTGGATGCCTCTGGTTATGCAGAATCGCTCAGCGGATGAGAAGGTTGCAGGTACGCGTGTTCGTCACGGTGCTGATGTGAACTTCGGGTCTCTGGCACGACACATGGTTGAACACCTGGATCAGCAGGGTGACTTCGAACTGTTGTTGAGCCGTTCAGTTGAAGAGCTGACTCAAGGTGATGATAAGCGTTGGACTGTCGAGCTGAAGAACGAGCAGTCCGGTGCCAAAGAAACAATCGATGCGGGTTTTGTATTCCTGGGCGCAGGTGGTGGTGCACTGCCGTTGCTTCAGAAATCAGGTATCGAAGAAGGTAAGGGTTACGGCGGCTTCCCAGTCAGCGGTATGTGGCTGGTTTGTAAGAACCAGGAAGTTGTTGAACAGCACAACGCAAAAGTTTACGGCTTGGCTCCGATTGGTGCGCCTCCGATGTCGGTTCCGCATCTGGATACTCGCGTCATCGATGGTAAAAAAGCGCTGCTGTTTGGTCCATTTGCCGGATTTACGACTAAGTTCCTGAAGCAGGGTTCTGTGTTTGATATGTTCAAGAGTATCAAGCCGGGTAACCTGAAACCGATGTTGAGTGTCGGTGCGAAAAGCATGGATCTGACCCGCTATCTGATCAGCGAAGTGATGCAGACGCATGACTCTCGTTGTGATGCGCTGCGCTTCTTCTTCCCTGAAGCAAAGAATGAAGACTGGGAGTTGTCCTATGCTGGTCAGCGTGTACAGATCATCAAAAATGACCCTGAGAAGGGTGGCAAGCTGGAATTTGGTACTGAGGTGATCTCTTCCGCAGACGGCTCATTAGCCGCGCTGTTAGGTGCATCACCGGGTGCGTCTACCGCTGTGCCAACAATGATTGAAGTAGTCGAGAACTGCTTCAACGAGAAGATGAACTCTGCTGAATGGCAGCAGAAGATCAAGGAGATGGTTCCTTCTTATAAGGAGTCTCTCATTGAAGACGGAGAGCTATTGAAATCCGTACGTCAGAACACTCTGACAACCCTGGGTCTTGGCAGCATCTGATCCAGTCGATACTAGCAGGTTTGAAGCCGGCCTTAGGTCGGCTTTTTTTATGCCTGCGCCGCCAAGAATATTGAACAATTCTGCATATACTGTAGATAGATTCCGGTCATTCTCTGATTCTCAGGAGTTTGCAATGAGTGAAGACTTAAAGCAAAACCTGTCCAGAAGCAGTATTTGGATGCGTTTACTCTATATGTTGCTGTTCACAATTTTCTACAGTCTTGCGGAAGTGGTACTTGTGGCGGTGGTGATTTTTCAATTTTTGATTACGCTGTTCACCGGTAACCCCAACAGGCGTTTGTTGAAGTTTGGTAAAAGTCTGAGTACCTATGTGTATCAGGTGCTGCGATACCTTACGTTTAACAGCGAAGCGCGTCCTTTTCCCTTTGGTGATTGGCCTGAATCATCGCTGAGTCATAAAACATCCAGCCGTATGGCGAACGCGGAAGAGAGCTGGACGACGAAACCAAAGCCGTCGGATGATTGATGGAACCTCGGTGTTCTTTCTTGTCGTCTAATTCACCCTGACCGAAATCAATATTTTTAATATGCCTTTATGTATAATTACGAATAAAAGTAATTATCAGTTGGTTTGTTATTAAGGGGCGATGGGTGTCTAAATCAATTCGACGTATCTCGGGTGTCAGTTTGGCACTGCTGTTGGGCGGATGTGTAAGTAGTAACGGCGCCAATGAGTCGGCGGTCAATAAGGAAGCGTTAAAAGCAACCTTGGGCCAGCAGCTATATTTTGATACCAATCTATCGCAAAACCGTACTCAGTCCTGCGCAACGTGCCATGCGCCGGCGAGAGGCTTTGTTGATCCACGTGATAACGGTGTACAAGGTGCCGTGTCGCTTGGTGATGATGGCCGTTCGCTCGGAGATCGTAATGCGCCAACGGCAGCCTATGCGATGTTCAGCCCTAAGTTCCGTCTGACTGAAGATGGGAAGTACATGGGTGGTCAGTTCCATGATGGTCGTGAAAACAGCCTGGCCGGTCAGGCGGGCGGGCCACCGACCAATCCGATCGAAATGGGTATGCCGTCTAAAGCGGCTGCGGCAGACCGATTGCAGGAAAATAGCCAGTACGTCAGCAGCTTTAAAGCTATTTACGGTACTGAAGTGTTCACCGATGCCAACAAAGCCTACGCGGCGATGGCAGATAGCATTGCTGCCTTTGAAAGGACCGAGTTGTTTGCGCCCTTCGACTCTAAATACGATCGTTTCCTGCGTGGTGATTATCAGCTGAGTAAACAGGAAGAGCTGGGGCGCACATTGTTCTTCTCCCAGCAGTTCACCAACTGTAACCAGTGCCATCAACTGCAAAGCTCGCAGCGCCATCCTAAAGAGACCTTTACCAACTACGAATACCATAATATTGGGGTTCCGGTGAATGCTGAAGCACGCGAAAAAAATGGCGTGGCTGCAAACCATGTTGACCGTGGATTGCTGGATAATCCTCAGGTAAACGATGTGACACAGGCAGGTAAGTTTAAAGTACCGACTTTGCGTAATATCGCAGTAACCGGCCCTTATATGCATAACGGTGTATTCCAGGATCTGCGTACCGTGGTGTTGTTCTACGATAAGTACAACAGCCGCAGTGCTAAGCGTCAGATTAACCCGGAAACAGGGGAGCAGTGGGGAACTCCTGAGGTGGCGGATAACATCTCTTTGAAGGAGTTGGAGAGCGGTCCGGCGCTGAAAGAGAAGCGGGTAGATGCTTTGGTGGCCTTTATGAAAACGCTGACCGATCAGCGCTATGAGCACCTGATTGAATGATATGTGAGCATGCCGCCTAGGAAGCAGGCGGCATGCTCACAATTGAATCATGCGGGGGTGAACTCTATACCAGCTTGAGATAAACCGACCAGGTCTATGTTGCTTTGGTTGATCGAGGTATCGGCAGCAAGAACGCCCAAGCTTGCAGAGGTGTGAGTCCCTGATTCTAAAAGACCTATATAGAATTCGGATTGCTGTTGGGTAGGACTAGTGCCAACAACGTTGGTAAACAGTAGCTCTACAATCTCGTCATGGGAGGCCCCCTCACCCAACTTGGCGTTTATTGCCAAATTCATTAGATTCTCGTAGCTCCAGCCACTATCAAGATACTTTAGCCCTATCCCCATGTAATTAGGGTTACTTATTGCTTCACTCCCGAATATTGCACCGAGTATTTTGGCGGTGATGCCTGCGTTTCCGTCCAGCACATCCAGAGCAATACTTTTATCCGCAAACTGGAGTCTATCTATACCCTGCAATGTATCTGTAACGTTACTCGTATTGACCAGCTCAAATCCGTTAGAGGAAACACTGAGTTGATAATCAGCCCAGTTGCCTGCATATGAGATGAGATCAACGCCTTCCCCCCCGCTAAACTGCTCGCTTAAGTCCATGTCGTCAGTAAATGTATCGGCCTCGTTCGTGCCGCTGTGAGTATTCGGGACGGACGGGGAGTCGTCAGAGATTATGCTTGGTATTACATTTTGAGAGCCAATAAAGCCGGTTGAGAAAAGATCCATTTCCCCGTCGGATACCGAAGTGACGATATTATCAGTGGAGATATCTTCTGGAATGCTTAGCCCCAAAAGATCGATGACGTTGAAACCGGAATCGCTCAAAATCGATGCTGCGACCGAGTTGCTATTGGGACCTGGTACAAAAGTATAGGTTAATTGAGCATCATCTATTGCTTGAGCATGAGCCTGCATAGCTGCCCAAGTTGCTGATACATTGTCCACATCCAGTTTGAGATAGCGGTCGGCGTCTGTGGGGTTTTTGTAGATATATGTGCCATCAGAGTTATCAACGGCACCTGAAGGAACTGTATCGCGTGAGAGTATGCCTTGACGGGTACTTATATGTTCCCTGTCATCTCCATAGACTCCGCCTTCCAGAACATGCTGTACACCATCTACATCGGTGTATATCAAATAAAGATGCCTTCCCGTAGCGCCAAATGAGCTGAACGCTGAGAGTTCGAAGTCTTCATATTCGATGCCAATCTGTTCAACCATTTTCACGTTCTCCATATCCCTGTGTGTAGAAAAGAAATTGCTCCATTAGATTGTTCTAATAATTGAAACAGATGTCACTGAATAGTTGTTTAAATAATGATCTGTGTTCTATGAGTGAGTGTTACTGATGCTCAATTATTGGTAGGTGATGTGCAATAAATGACTAAATTCATTTCTAGCAGTGCTTAGGCGTGTACGAATAAGCATTGTCATCTTTAGTCTATAAGGTGGAGGTGCAGACGCCGTTGAAACAAGGGGAACTTGCTACTTCCTCAACGGCGCTGCGGATGACAGCCGAAGCTGAACGCCTTCGTGGGAGAGAAGGCGATGGAGAAAGGGATCAGTCGATAAAGGAAACAGCCTGTTTGGTATCCCAGACGGCGTTGGCGATCATGTTGTAGTTAGTGAGCGCAGCCTGATAGGCCTCTTCGCCCGGTGCGCCTACGGCATCTTTCACAACAACCACATTGAAACCCTGCTCTGTGAGCTCTCGCATATGGGAGTCAGTACACAGGTTTGCCGCAAAGCCACCCAAAATGACCGTCTCGACGCCACGCTTACGCAGCTGCAGAACCAGATCATTGGAATCCGGGCCGTATACCTTATGCGGTGACGTGATGACCGTTTTTCCATCTTCGATGTATTGCTTCAGAGGCGGGTAGAAGTCGGCACCACTGTCCTTGAAATTGGCATATGTGGTTGGACCATCAACGCGGAACATATCGATCTTGTTCATCAAGCCTTGTACAGGGCCACGCTCATGCCAGTGTTTGTCATGTTCGTAGTAGCTGTGCGGGCTGACAAACAGCTGCATGTCGGCGGACTTAGCCGCTTTCATCAGGCTGGCGATATTGTCGTTGGTATTCAGGCGGGTGACGTTATCTTTCACCAATCCCCAGGCAGCACCGTTTTCACTCATAAAGTCATTTTGTGGATCAGTGATCAGCACTGCTGTGGTTTCAGGGTTTGGCATAAATGCCGGGATCTCGTCCGCCTGTGTCACTTCGACATTGGCGATGGCTGCGGTAAGCGCCACGGCAGTGGACAGTTTGCGCAGTGAGGATTTGGTTTTTTGAGTTTTCATGTAAGCACTCCCAGTGATATTAGGCGCGCCTGTTGAGCGCGTTTAATCTTGATTTCGAGTGATGACATGATTGCGTAGAGGGCTATCTATAAACAAATTTTAAATATAAATTTCATTTATAGATATTATGAATATATTTAAATTTAATGAATAAAAATCAATAAGTTATGAGGTTTTTGGATGTGGATTTATGTGGGGGTGTATGGAATCGATAATGTAGAGCCTGATATCCGGTTAAACAAAAAGGACCGGGTGATAAAACCCGGCCAAACTAAGAAAGCACTGAGACGTGCCGGAACTCCAAACCGACATTTTCAGGAAACCCTGAGTATCTGTCCTGAAGGGGTAGGGAGATACTCAGGGTTATGCGATCAAGCGACTCAGAACTTGATGCGCATACCAGCCAGATAACCGAGGTCCGAATTTGGCTCATCGGTATCAGCGATTTCGGCAAACAGGCTTACGTTTTTCTGTGTTGGGAACTTATATTCCACGTTGGTATACCACTCGGTAGTGTCCGTGCTGCCTTCATCTGATTTCACTACACCAATAGCCATTTTAGTGGTTGGTGACAGTTTGAATTTTGCAGCCAGGTTAGAGACATCTTTGTCACCTGCGCCGGTATCCGTGGTGCTGTAATCCGCTGCCAGAGCGGCAAAACCAAAGTTGTAGGCTGCGCTGACACCCCACGTGTTCTGGTCTTCGGCACCTGCGGTATTGGCGTTGTAGGTCTGATAGGCTGCGGCCAGTTCTACACCGGCTAACTGGGTTGCTACGAACAGGTCGAAGGCTTCACCGGAACCATTAGCGGAGGATTCTGCACCAATCAGGGCAGACGCGATAACGGTTACGTTATCGAAGCTGGCGTCCAGACGAATCACGTCATCGCCTTTGTCGGCAACCTGTTCAAAACGGTCCTGTGCGGTGTGGGTTTCCAATGCTGCCTCAACACCGAATTCGTCCCCTGCCAGATTCTGACGACCAATCGCAATCGCAGCCGTGCCGAAATCCAGTCCGACATACGCTTCTTCCAGCTTGGCGCTTTCCTTGCTGGAGTCGTTGCCTTCGCCATCGAAGCTGTAGTCCAGCTGGCCGAAAGCTTTCAAGTCATCATTCAGGGTATAAACGATAGAGTTTTTCAGCTCCAGATCGTCAAACTCAACATCCAGTTCTTTATCTGCACCGGCTTTCTGACGCAGTTGGATCTGCCAGTCGCCCTTCAGTTTGTAGCTCAGACCGTTGCCTTCATAGATGGTGGCAGCCTGTGCCATGCTTACGGTTGTTAGTCCAAGAGCAGCCACTGCGATTTGCTTTGCGATCATTTTTTTCATTATCTACTACCTGTTATTTTTATTTGAAAACTCAGTCGGCAGACCGGCTTTCAGTTTTTAAAGACAAAAGTTCCCCTCAGTGCTGAAAAAGCAGCACCCAATCTGATGAGAAGTCGGGGAGTTCAATGCTGGGATTGATGTGTCTGACCGTCGTGAATCTCTGGTAGCGGGTTCCTCCCACGTTGGCGTTAGCTGAACGTCTTTTGTAGTGTTCAGGCCGGATCGAGTAGAGTCCGGCCCAGTTGTTTTTAGATGTTGGGCTTAGGGAACCTATGAATAAGTCCGAAACGACTCTGGCTTTCAGAGCAAGTCGAGATCAAGGCAGCGATTACAGCCATGCTGGTTGCCTGGCGAAAATTGCTAACGTAGAGATCGAGTTGCTCTGAAGGCCCCGAAGGGCGGGCGTTAAAACAGCTTTCTGCTTTGTCAGTCAGCTTGGAAAGGACCAGTCATTCCACTGCGCTGCCTTTCGCTCATAAAGCTGTTTTATCGTCCGCAGAGAAAGTATCGGACTTGTTCACAGGTTCCTTAGCCTTCACCTTCACTGATGGCCGCTTCAGCGCCGCGATCAGTCGCCTGGCCTTTGTTTGCGCGACGCTTGTTTACCAGCTCCAGCAGCGGTGGGATGCAGAGCACAACAATGGCAACGACCACAATGCCGAGGGTCAGCGGGCGGCCCCGCAGGAAGTCAAAGCTACCGTCTGAGATCACTAGCGCACGGGCCAGGTTGTTTTCCATGATGCCGCCTAAGATAAAGCCCAGCAGCATCGGAGCCATCGGAAACTCCAGTAGCTTCAGTGCAATCGCTATGACGGTAATGATCGCCATCATGTGAATATCAAAGCTGTTGAAGCTGACCAGATATACGCCGGTGATAGAGAAAAACAGAATCAGCGGAATCAGAATCGGGCGCGGGATCACCAACAAGCGCGAGATGTATGGGATCAGCGGCAGGTTAAGGATCAGCAATACCAAGTTGCCGAAATACATGGAGATGATCACCGACCAGAACACATCGGGGTTATCAACAAACAGGCGCGGACCCGGCTGAATACCGTAAGCGATCAGTGCACCCAGCATGATGGCGGTGGTACCGGAACCTGGAATACCCAGCGTCAGCAGCGGTACAAAAGAACCGGTAGACGCTGCGTTATTGGCGGATTCCGGCGCGGCCAGACCCCGTAGCGCGCCTTTACCAAACTTCAGCTTCTCTTTGGCTGAGGCGATGTTACGTTCCAGACCATAGGCTAGGAACGACGCGATGGTTGCACCCGCCCCCGGCAGAACACCCACCAGAAAACCAAAAAACGAAGAGCGGACGACGGTTGGTGCGACATGTTTCACCTCTTCCTGGCTCAGCTTCATGCTGCCCAAAGAGGCCATATCCATCTGTTCGTCTTTTTCCTTGTGTTGGCCTTTTAATACCGTCATGACCACTTCGGTGAGGGCGAAGGTTGCCATCGCCAGTAGCAGGAAGCTAATGCCGTCAATCAGGTCGATGTTGCCAAAGGTAAAGCGCGGGGTGCCGGATGTTGTATC
>JAGSHA010000367.1 GCA_023954795.1 Oceanospirillaceae bacterium
GTCTGTCAGCTGATTAAAAAAGCCTCCTGCAGCAAAGTATCAATTCTGCTGCTGGGTGAAACGGGGGTTGGCAAAGAAGTCGTGGCCAAAGGACTACACGCCACCAGTGACCGATCTGACAACCCGTTTGTTGCAGTGAATTGCGCCACCCTGCCCCATGATTTGATTGAAGCGGAATTGTTTGGGGTTGAGAAAGGCGCGTATACCGGCGCGACTCATGCACGCGCGGGCAAGTTTGAACGAGCAGACGGCGGAACAATTTTCCTCGATGAGGTGATCGAGCTGACACCCCGTGCACAGGCATCGTTGCTGCGTGTTCTGCAGGAAGGTGAGCTGGAGCGCGTGGGTGATTCCCGTACCCGGAAGCTGGATGTACGCGTGGTTGCCGCGACCAATGAGGATCTCGAAGAAGCGGTACGTGACGGACGATTCCGTGCAGATCTGTTCTATCGTCTGAATGTGTTTCCTGTGGCGATCCCACCGTTACGGGAGCGCACCGAGGACATCCCTGCACTGACCATGCATTTTCTGGACAAGTACCACGCACTCTATAACAAGCGTACGCTGGGCGTGTCCGACAAAGCGATGCAGGCACTCATGACCTATGCGTGGCCGGGGAATATACGCGAACTGGAAAATATGATTGAGCGTGGCGTGATCCTCACTGATAACAATCAGTTGATTGGCTTGAGTGACTTCTTCCCTTCATTGGCCGAACCAAGCCACCCGCTGAACGTGATCAACAAGCAGGGAGCGCTCTGTGAAGAGTTACCCTCAACAGACACGACTTTTGCTGAGATGAATATGGAGCAATACGCAGCAGCGTGGCTGAACAAAGGCTTTGATATGGAGGCCTTTGAGTCCACTTTGATTGATCAGGCAATGAGTCAGTGTGATGGCAACGTATCGAAAGCGGCTCGCGCCTTAGGGCTTTCTCGCCCTGCATTGGCGTATCGCCTTAAGAAGCAGACAGAACGCGAAGACATCACACACGTCATCACCGCCGGCGAAGAGGAATAGTTGCTTAGGTTGGGCAGAATCCAACATCAGACGTTTATCTAAATAAGTGGTGTTGGGAATCGCTTCGCTCGTCCCAACCTACAAAGGCTGTACGGATAAATGGAGACAGCTGAAAGCCCGTAGGTTGAGTAGAGCCATGCGAAACCCAACATCAGAGATGAATAGAAATGGGGAGTGTTGGGAATCGCTTTACTCGTCCCAACCTACAAAGGCTGTGCGGATAAATGCTGACGAGCTGAAAGTCCGTAGGTTGGGTAGAGCCATGCGAAACCCAACATCAGGCGTTTATCGAAATAGGCAGTGTTGGGAATCGCTTCGCTCGTCCCAACCTACAAAGTCTGTGCAGATAAATGGTGAGCCAAATTACTTTAACCCCATCCCTTGCAGCCAGTTGATCACAGCTGCACGCTGTGTAGACTCAAGCGCTAAATCACTTAAACAGGACTCAAGTGTCTGCCCTTCTTTCCTCTGTTTCACCGCAAGTACGACTGGGGCTAGCTCAATCCCCCCCAGGTGCCAGATGCCCAGTGGCTGATCAGGTGTGACAACAACGTCAGCCGCAATAATCTCTCCTTCCTGAACCACCGGCATGGTTTTCACTTCAAACTCATCAAACGTGGTCGCAATATGCATCGGGATATCGTCTGGCCAATGGTGGCGCGACTCCCAGAACGGCCTGTCGTTCCACTGCGTTTCCATCTGGTAAAAGTCCCGCCCTATTCGGGCAAAACGGTAAAATAAAGCGTTTACTCGGGATTGGTGAAAGGCTTTGGCTAATGCCATCCGTTCCGGAGATTGCAGCAGCGTATTGATGACCGCCGGGGCCTGTAGCGCAGAAGACATGGCCTGAAAAATGCCGTTCCCTGAGAGTGGATCAACGGCCATTGCCGCATCCCCTACCCTGATCCAGCGATCGCCAACCGCTTCTTCGCACAGAATCGGCGTACTGGTGCGGGCATGCGGATCACCAATAGGTTCGGCGTTGGCCATAAACGGTGCCGCCTGCGGTATGGTTAATAACCGTTGTGTACAGAACCGAGCCAGTTCAGCCTTAGGAGGTAAGTTCGCGGTAGCGACATCGAAGGTAAGCTGGAGGTAACGTTTGCCCTCTTCGGTCATCGCCATCCACGCCCAGCCATCTTCGAAACTCACCGCCGCAGATTGCGCCTCTGCCGCCGGACCTTGCCAATATTGCAGCAATGAGACGGTTTCAGCACCTCGGAATCGCTTCAGACGTGCTGACGGTGCCGCACGGCCACGAGCTTCAACGAGAAACGCCCCTTCGATTGTCTGCGTGGCGTTTGGTGTCGTTTGGTTCTGGTAGGTGACGTTAACGGTCGCGTCATCCTGCTCAACACCTGCCACCCGTCCAGCGATGCATTCCACCCCGGCATCCTGCAAATCCTGCCAGATACCTTCATCCAACATGCGGCGGCTAATCAGACGTTCAGTGTTTGCTCTGTTGCTTTCGCCGTTCCAGGTTGCATTGCGAGCTGAGGGTGCGCGAATCGCAGTTAACGCCTGACGAAAGCCGGCACCGCGTAAACCATCCACCACCCGTTCAGAGATGCCTTCGACGGCATCAAAGGGTCGCGGCTGACCAATCACAGTAACCGGATACCCTAAACGAATTAAACCGAGTGCTACCGCACCACCTGCAGGCCCACCCCCCAGAACAATAATGGGTTTATCCATGGTGACCGTCCTCATCCTTCCAGACTTCGTCAGGTCCACGACGTTCTGCACCGAAGTAACTGGCGTTGTTTTTTAAGTAATGTCCAAGCTCTTTTCGTCCGGAATCAGGGTGGTCAGACATGAACTGTGCGATATGTCCTGCAACATAGGCGGTGCCAATACTTGCCCCGGAAATGCTACCTTCCAGACAGCGGACGTGTGCGCCAATATCCGCATATTGGGTATTTAGCATGGACCATTCCTCCATCGCGCAGCGTGCATCCCCTGTGGTTCGCAATACACCGGGATACGCGGATGGATATACCGGCTCACCTTTCGCAGGTGATGAGGCGCAGATCAGGATACCTGCAGCGATAGCATCAGCAACCGCTTCACGTAGTTGTAGCCGATCTGTCCGTAAGCCCAGGCTTAGATTAATCACCTCAACTTCTTGTTCCGTTAGCCAGCGGATCGCTGCTGAAACTTGTAATGCAGTGGTTGTGAAACGTTCTCTAAACACCTGAGCCAAAAGGATTTTTGAGTCGGGTGATATGCAATGAATGACGTCGCATATCTTAGTGCCGTGTGCCAGCTGGTCTTCAGACGCCTGATCCTGCCACAACGAATCATCCCGCACGATGAAGGCCGCTGAGTCCTGAATATAGTCTGCCTGACGGGGCAAGAAGCCACTGTCAACAACACCTACTTTGATCGCTGCCATGTTATTGCGCCTCCAGTGCGACACTGCGAAGCTGTCCTTCGGAGAGCTCAAACCGTTGGTCTACATCACGCAGTGTTGAGGCCCGATGACTGATCAGGATGCGTGTTCGGTCTGCAAAAAGTGCATCCACTGCGCCAATGATTTCGCGCTCGGTCGCTTCATCGACTGCGGAGGTCGCTTCGTCCAATACCAGTACCGTTGGCTGCTGCAACAACGCACGGGCAATTGCGATTCTCTGACGCTGCCCACCGGAAAGCTGCTGTCCGCGCTCCCCCAGTGGAGTATCTAATCCTTGCGGCATCTGCTCGATCATTTCGCATAGCTGCGCCTGAACCACAGCGGCTTTAACCTGATCATCGGTGGCATTAGGTGCGGCATA
>JAGSHA010000340.1 GCA_023954795.1 Oceanospirillaceae bacterium
AACATCTAACAGCCGCAATTCCGCAGCCATGAGATAGCCAACCTCTCTCGCACTATCCACCGCCTCATTTTCATCACGCTGAAACACCCGACCCAGCGCAGCCATAGGTGGCAGACGCGTAACCCCTTCTCGCAGACGCTGTACTCGCCCACCCTCCTGGTCAATGCTTACGACCAGATCGTCACGCAGCGCATGTATAGACCGCGATAACCGGGCCGTTTGCTCAGCCTGCAAGGTGTTTCGACCGAATAAAATCACACCACCCACATGCGGATTTTCGAGCAATCGACAATCCGCATCCGACAACTCGGTGCCATCAATATCAATAAATAAAGTTCCCTGCCCCATAGATCACTCTTCTATTACAACACGGGTGCCAACAGGCACTTTATTAAACAATTCAATCAACTCATCATTTCGCATTCGGATGCAACCATGCGATGCGGGCACACCCATAGGCTCAGTATCCGGCGTACCATGTATGTAGACATAGCGCTGCATCGTATCGACATTACCCAACCTATTTCTCCCCGGCTCCAAGCCACTCAGCCAGAGAATGCGCGTCAGAATCCAATCACGCATAGGGAAACGCTCAGCCAACGCCTCAGAATATATTTCACCGGTAAAACGCCGCCCAACAAAAACACTATTGATAGCCTGCCCTCCACCGATACAAGCACGAACATAGTGCAAACCGCGCGGCGTACAACCACTGTTCTTTTGCTCGCCAGCACCATTAGAGGCAGTAGAAATAGAAAACCGGCAATGCCGACCCTGATCATCGATCAAAGTCAGCAACTGCCGGTTTATAGATATATGTAGGGAAGAAGCCATCAGATACGGCAGAAAAAGGTTTTATCCGCCCGCGCCTGGAACCCTGCCGCAAGCACAGGAATCATACGATGCAACACCTCTTCTACCGCCGCATCATCGCGATGAAACTCACGTTTTTCCAGTGCACTAATGGTCTGATAGTTAGACAAGGTAAAGGTAATTGAACCTAGCAAAAAGTGTAGCCGCCAGAAGAACTCATCCTCCTCCATTGGCGCAGCATCTTCTCGCACAATCCGTATCAACCCCTGAAAACGCTGACCGTAGCGCTCAACCAGAAAATCCCGAAGATCTTCCTGATTCTTCATGTACGCCAGATCCAACAACCGCATAAACACGGCAAGCGCCTGATCATTATCACGATTAACGACCAGAAGAGAGCGCATCAATATCTCCAACGACTCTTCAAGCGTAATACGAAACTCGCTGGCAGAAAGCCGCTCAGCCAGCGCATGCTCGACGTGATCGCACAACGGAACCAGAAACTTCTCCGCTACTGCCTGTACAAGTCCTTTTTTTGAGCCGAAATGGTAGTTCACGGCCGCCAGATTCACTCCCGCCTTGGCGGTAATCTGACGAACTGTGGTTTCGGCGAAACCGTTCTCTGCAAAAAGCACTTCTGCAGCCCGAACAATGCTCTGAGATGTATCCAGATGCGGCATCCTAACTCCCGAACCTGCGTTTGAAACTAAACATGCATACCATTATAGCGTCTATCGCCCGCCACATATCAAGTTTTAATTCTTGTTTTAAAGAGAAATAAAACGGTTTTTTGCCAAACGGTTGTACCACTTGGTCAAAATTCCATCACCAGAGTCCACTGCAAAGGATGAAAGCTTATCTTGCAGGCTCTTTTTCTCCTCATATCGAACAACATACACATCGGCGTTTTCACACGCTTCGGTCAGATACTCATCGGAGGTTATCAATTCATCAACAAGATTGGCATCAATTGCGCGCTTACCGAACCACACCTCACCGGTTGCGACTTTGTCGATATCCACGCTTGGACGATACTCAGACACAAACTCTTTGAACAACTCATGAGTGTCTTCAAGCTCTTCAAGAAACTTCTGTCGACCCTTATCTGTATTCTGTCCAAACATCGTCAGGGTTCGCTTGTACTCGCCAGCCGTTAGCACTTCGTAATCGATATCGTTTTTCTTCAGCAAACGATGAAAGTTAGGCAACTGGGCAATCACCCCGATCGACCCTACGATGGCAAACGGTGCGGCTAAAACACGATCACCTAAACAAGCCATCATATAACCACCGCTTGCTGCCACCTGATCCACACATATCGTGAGAGGCACCTGCTTACGTTTAATTCGCTCTAGCTGTGACGATGCCAAACCATAGGAATGCACCATGCCACCACCGCTTTCCAGACGAACAACCACTTCATCTTCCGGCTCAGCCAACGTCAGTACGGCAGAAATTTCTTCGCGCATAGGCTCCACGTCAGACGCGCGGATATCGCCATCAAAATCGAGCACGTACACACGTTTTCGACGCGGCTCATCCGCTGCAGGCTTCTGCTTCTTCCGAGCTTTGCGCTCGGCCTTCTCTTTCTTCTTTTCTTCTTTGATCAGCGCCTTCAGCTCATCCCTGTCCAGAACGGCCTCTTCCAGCTGCTGCTTCATCTCTTCTAACTCTTCATTGAGATGAATGATCTCTACTGTGCCATGATCACCGGTTTTCCGGCCTCGAGACGCAATGGCCGCAATACCGCCCACAACGGTAATGATTGCCAGCACAATAGTGACGGACTTGGCCAGAAACAGACCATAGTCACTCAAAAATTCCATCACAGCGTTTTCTCCGCAGACATGTAGTATCAAAGTAAGCCGCCAAGCGGCAGTCGGTTGACCGACAGACAACATCAACTCGGACAAAACATCCTATACAGACCTGGAATTGACACAGGGAAAGCCATAAATACGACCAATACCCACAATTTCAGTGCTGATTGTTGTTAAGTCCGAGCGGCAGCTAATGTAACATAAAAGCCCTCATAGTAACCGGACACTTCCGCCCCTGTCAGGCGGGAGATCCAGCACCCTGAATCGGACCTTCATACCTCATGACCAATATCACTGTTGAACGCGTTATCGAAAAACTTCCAAGCCGTTTTGTTGCCGACAACGCGAAAGACTTTGCAGCTGTATTTCAGTTTGTGATTGAAGATGGGGATGACTTTAACATCCAGATCAATGACGGCACCTGTACCGTTGAAAAAGGCGAACATCCAGACCCGAATATCACCCTGATTATGGACTCCGACACAGTCGTAGACGTTGTAACAGGCACAACGGACGGTATGAGCGCTTTCTTAAAAGGACGCCTGCGCGCAGAAGGTAATGTGATACTGGCGACGAAACTGGGCAAATTGTTTACGAAAGACAAACAAAGCTGATTATCACAGAGGGGGCTATCAACAAGCCCCCTTTCTCAAACACTAATCAGCCAAGCCCGCGAAAAAATGATCGATCAGCTTTCGCGCAATTGTAAATGGCGGGGGAATAGATGGCAGGGTATTTTGGTCGAACCATTGCGCATCTAGAATCTCGACACCATCGGGAACGATATCGCCCGCCTCATAGTCAGCAAAGTACCCCAACATGAGTGAATGCGGAAATGGCCAGGACTGACTACAGTGATAAGTCACGTTGCCCACCTGAATGCCAACCTCCTCCATCACTTCACGCGCAACAGCAGCCTCTGCAGTCTCCCCCGCCTCAATGAAACCAGCCAACGTACTGTAACGTTTCTCATCAAAGTGTGCGGCATGAGCCAATAGGCAGCGCTCGCCATTTCGAACCAGCACGATGATACACGGCGAAATACGCGGATACTGCACCAGCCCGCAACTGACACACTCCAATGCCAGATCATCCTTATGCGGTGTCAATACAGTCGCACAGCGAGAACAGAAGCGATGATTGGCATGCCAGGTCGCAATCTGCGATGCCCGCGATAGCAATCCGTACATCTCTTCATCGTCAGCCGCGGCCAGCAAGCGCCTCAACCCCCAGCGTTCAGCACATTCATTTAACAGATCATCCGATTCATTGGCCTCAATCAATATAAGATGATACGTAATTCCCTTATATTGACCGACGGGGTATTCGGCTTTTGATTTGCGACGCAATGTCTTCGCTGTATTTTCATCACAACGAAGCACGCCTTGCTCATTA
>JAGSHA010000329.1 GCA_023954795.1 Oceanospirillaceae bacterium
CGCCTACTTTGTTAGACGCGCCCGGCGGTATCTTATTCCCAGGGATTGGGAGCGCGTCCATTCTTCTGGGAGCCCTTCGTGAGCTTGTTCAAAATTGCAACGCCGTTGTCATACTGGATTCTCGTTGCGCTTTGGTTGTTTATCCTTGTTCTTTATCTGCGTATTCGTCATCAGGACCAAACCAGTACGGCGATGAGTGTACTGTTGGGTGTACTGGCGTTGGATGCGTTGCGTACGCTGTTCGAGAGTTTGTACTTCGGTATTTTTCGTAGTGCGCAGGCGGGCTGGCTTCCCGCTGATATTGTGGGGTTGTTTGCTCAGCCCGGTATGGTTTTTATTCCAAAACTCGTCAATCTTGTTGTTGCGGTGATGGTGCTTATTCTGTTGCTGCGTCGTTGGATGCCGCTGTTGGTCAAAGAGCAATATGCGCAGAAGCAGCAGATCCGGCAATTGAGTGTGGAAGTTCGCGAGCGAGAGCAGGCTGAGCAGACGTTGCGTGACACCCAGGAACATTTCAGGCATCTGGCCCATCACGATACCTTGACCGGATTACCAAACAGGGCGTTGCTGCTGGATCGTATACAGCAGGAGATCTATAAAGCGGATCGTGCTGAGAATGCCTTAGCAGTGCTTTTTATCGATCTGGATCGCTTTAAACAGATCAACGATTCATTGGGTCATGCCGCGGGTGATGAAGTGCTTATGATGGCGGCCTCACGCCTGAAAGCAACGGTGCGTCAGGATGATACCGTGTCCAGAATTGGTGGTGATGAATTTGTCGCCGTGATCAACGGTGTCTCTGATGTTGCAGTCATTGCGGAAGTGGCGGCTAAGATCCTTCATGCGATGGAACAGCCGTTCGATGTGGAAAATCACCAGCTGTATATGTCGTGCTCAATTGGCGTGAGTTTGTATACGCAGGACGGTGACGATCCAGAAACCCTGCTGCGAAACGCTGATGCGGCCATGTATCGAGCGAAGAGTGAGGGACGCAATACGGTCGAGTTCTATACCTCGGATATGACCGACGAGGTGCTGAAACGGATGATGTTTGCCTCTCAATTACGCTCTGCGTTGGATGACGACCAGTTCGTATTGTATTACCAGCCGCAATATAACTTGAGCTCGGGGGAGTTGGTGGGTGTTGAGGCGCTGATTCGCTGGCAGCATCCCGAATTGGGTTTGTTGTGTCCTGAAGAGTTCATTCCACTGGCGGAAGAGACGGGTTTGATTGTGCCGGTGGGTGAATGGGTCTTGCGCCGGGCGTGCAGGACATTGCGCAGTTGGATGGATGCTGGATTGGACCTTAACCGGATGGCGGTCAACATTAACCTGTCCAGTAAGCAACTCAGGCATGAGCATCTCAGTGAGCAGGTCTTTAATGTGCTGAAAGAGTTTAATGTTCCGGCGGAGCATATTGAGCTGGAGATTACCGAAGGCACCCTGATGCATGATCCGAAATCAGCGGCCACCGTATTGCAGCGGTTTATGGACGAAGGAATTGAGATCGCCATTGATGATTTTGGGACGGGCTATTCCTCATTGAGTTACCTGAAGCGTTTACCGATCAATAAGCTGAAGATCGATCGCTCGTTCGTGCAGGATATACCTGATAGTCAGAGCGATATGGAGATCGCCCGGGCGGTGATTGCGTTAGCGCGTAGCCTGAATTTGACAGTGGTTGGCGAAGGGGTAGAAACCGAAGCGCAGGCTGCATTTTTGCGCGAGGAAGGTTGCGACATCGGGCAGGGCTTCCTCTATAGCAAGCCCATACCTGAACATGAAATGGTTGCACACTTTGCTGAGAATGCGCTGAGTGGATCACGTGTGTGATCTGCTGTCAGGGTTTGAAGGTCGCAAACTCTGACAGGATCTGCTCCAGAATCAATTCGCCTGCTTTTCCCAGTGGCTGGTCTGTAGGGTAGACCAGCAGCGGGGTGAAAGAGGAACGGGAGCCTCCCTCGTAGTCCAGTTCAACCAGTTCGCCGGATATCAGTTCTTCCCGAATTAGAAACTCCGGCATCCAGCCAAACCCCAATCCCATCTTTAAGCCGGATTTCTTGCTGACAAAGCCGTGCATAAAGAACACCCGGTCGCCGCCGAACTGATGCTCATCCAGTCGGTCCGTCGACTCTTCGCTTGAATCGTGAATGGTCAGCTCCACATGTTCGAGCAGCTGATTCAGATCGATCCGTTCCCGGGGCGCCAGCGCGTGATGGCAGGATGCCACCAGAACAAATGTGACCTCGGGCAGTGGCACCGGTTTCAGATGAGGACTCGGATGATAGTCCTTCACTAACATCATATGGGCTTTATCCTGCTCGAAGCGTTTCTGTACGCCCCGCATCGCTTCCACTTTGACCTGAATTTTGGTCGGGATTTCGCGATCTACCAGGACCTTCATCGCTTTCATGACCGGTTCCATAGGCAGAGATGCATCGACGACCAGATCAAAGTGAGGCTCCCAGCCTTCGGAATAGTGATCAGCCAGCTTTTCAATGCGCTCAGCCTGTTGCAGCAAACGTCGCCCCTCTACCCAAAGCGCTTTTCCCTTTGGTGTCAGTTCCGCGCGATAACTGCTGCGGTCAAAGATGGCGACATCAAGCTGATCTTCGAGTTTCTTGATCTGATAACTAATCGCTGATTGGGCTTTATGCAGGCGGGCAGCGGCTTTCGCAAAACTACCTTCTTCAATGACAACATCGAGAACGCGCAGTGCTTCAATATCCAAACGCACTCTATTTCTCCCGTTTAAAATCGCATTGTATAAATAGATTATCAGTTTTTTAGATGGAGTTGGTCAAAAATATATTCTATCTATCGCTGTTTCATTTATCTAAATTGAGCCGCCTCATGGAACTGCTATACGACGGTGGCGATATCGTTGTATACGAAGATTCAATCACGCTCAAGATTTGTCTGTGCAAATCCATGTTTTGCGATCAGTCAGCGGCTCTCTGATTGATCGCAAGCAAAAGACGAAATGTATAAAAATAACTATCAGGAAATCGACATGAAGTTCAACAAACTCGCCGTGGCTATGGCGGCTCTGAGTGCTATCTCTGCCGGTCAGGCAATTGCCGCAGAAGCAGATGACCAGATGCAGGTGAATCTGGGCCTGCGTACTTTCTACATGAACCGTGATTTCGATGCGGGTATCCCGGATACCATCGCAGCGGGTCAGGCGTTTCGTGCTGAATTCCTGTCGCCATTCTGGAATGACATGATCGGCGTCGATGCCTCTGTTGTTCACGTGGCTAAGCTGGAAGGGGACAAAACAGTCAACTCTTCTGACGTTCTGACCACCAGCGGTGATGGTTACACCACACTGGAACAGGCTTACATCAAAATCAAGCCGACTGAAAACCTGAACATCCGTGCCGGTCGCATGATCCTGATGACCCCGTTGCTGAACGATCTGACCTCCCGTATCTCGGCGCCAAGCACGCAGGCGATTCACGCAACGGCCAGCTTTGAAGGCGGTGAGATCTACGGTATCTACTCCGACAAAGCGTCCATGAACAACGATGAAGACTTCGAAGCGTACAGCGCAAACGGCGAAGACTACGACGTTGCATCCATCGGTGGTTCTTACAAATTTGCCAACGGTCTGAGCACGCACATCCAGTACGGTGTGGCGGACGACTACCAGAAACAGGCGTACTTCAACTTCGCTTACCCAACGAAAGTGGGTGACTACGACCTGATGCTGGATCTGACCCACATGCGTGGTGAAGACGATGGCGACCTGTACGGCCGCGATTACGACAGTCATCTGACCGGTCTGACGGCACGTCTGTCACAGGGTAACCTGGCGTACACCATCGCTTACCAGACTGTGGGTGGCAGCGATGCTTACGATCAGAAATGGGGCGGCGCGGATAACACCCAGTTCTTCACCTGGGGTGCAGTACAGCTGCTGGATTTCAACGCCAAAGACGAACAGTCTTTGCAGGCACGTATCGACTATGACGTACCGGGTATTCCGGGTCTGCACCTGATGGCACGTCACACTGAAAGCTGGGATATCGACTACACCGGCGGTGATGACGGTCAGCGTCATGAAACCAACGTAGACGTTAAATACACCCTGCAGGACGGCGCTGCGAAAGGCCTGAACCTGCGTCTGCGTGTGGCAAAAGCTGACGGCGATGCCGCGGTTGTGCCGCG
>JAGSHA010000324.1 GCA_023954795.1 Oceanospirillaceae bacterium
AATTTTGTCGTCGTAAAACAGGAACATGCCCATGTCTGGGTTGAGATCTGGACCGATGCGAAGGGCTGGCAACGCGTAGATGCCAAGGATTTTGTCGCGCCACCTGAGCCGGAACAACGTCTGGCGCAATCACCCACAGCGGTAAAAGCCAAGCCGCAGAAAGAAGCACAAACTCCAAGCAGCAGCGCCGTATCCTCAAGCACTCAAGCGCCCCTTAACACGAAAAAACCCGCAGATTCTCAGACAAATAAAGATAGATCTTCTGATAAAGGATGGCTGAGCCAACTCAATCTGGGCTTCGAAACCTGGATGCTTAACTACAACCCGGACCGTCAGATCGAACTGATGAAGAAGGGTGGTTTGCGCCACGTGGACTGGAAAAACCTGGCCGCACTTGCCGTGCTTGGCCTGATCCTATTGGCGTTGATCTATGGTCTGCTATTGCAGATTGGGCAGCAGAAACAGGACCCCGTGCGACGTAGCTTTGAACGGCTAAACAAGCAGATGCGCAAACGACAGCTTGAGTGCAATGAGCAGGAATGTCCCTCTCAGTGGCTGCAGCGAATAGCCGTTTCTCCGCCGACTTTTTACCCTGCGCTGGAGCAGATTGTGGGTCAGTACATGACATTACGGTATGCGACCAATACAGAACTTCAACCCAAACGGCTTCAACAGTTTCAACGTGACGTTAAACGTCTGATAGCGATGTTATAAACCATGAAAACATACCTCAAACACAGCCTTTTTCTTCTGTTATTGGTGCTGCCGCTACAGGCCCAATCAGCCTCTGATTACCGGGCCATCATGGCGGATCTGATCCAGCGTGGCGATCAACTCTCGTCAGATTACAACCCGAAGCGGGCCTTAGCATTCGGCAATCAGTATTCGCAGTTGTACTTTGGGCATTTTGAAGGACAAGGTCTTGAATTTGCCGTCGGGCAGGCGGATAACGATGCGATGCTGGCCATTGAGATCCAATTCAGCCGTCTGATTAACACGGCGATGACCGGCCAGCCAAAACCTGAAATTCATGCCCAATGGCAGGCACTGAGACAACAGCTATCGTCAGCTCCCATGCTTGAATCCGGTGGCGCAAGCTTTACCGAGCTGGTCGTACAATCCTTGCTAATACTGTTGCGCGAAGGGATCGAAGCGCTGCTGGTGATCGCCGCCCTGATCGCTTATTTGCGCAAGGCCGGTGCCGCAGACCGGGTTTACCTGATCTGGCTGGGCTCACTGGCAGCACTCGGTGCCAGCGTACTGACCGCCATAGCACTGCATAAACTGATTCAGAATAGCGGGGCAGCCCGTGAAACCCTGGAAGGGGTCACCATGCTGATCGCGGCAGTTCTGCTCAGCTATGTCAGTGTGTGGCTCTTTGCACGGCGGGAGATGCAGCAATGGCAGGGCTTTATTCAGGACCGGTTAGGATCAGCGGTCAGCGGTGGCAACCTATGGGCAATCGTTTCAGTCGCTTTCTTCGCGGTTTACCGGGAAGGTGCGGAAACCATTTTGTTCTATCAGGCTCTGGTCGGTGATGCCGAAGGCCAGTGGCACGCCATCGCAACCGGCTTTGGTTTAGCGGTCGTCGCGCTGCTGATGGTCTACCTGCTGATATTCCAGCTCTCTGTACGCTTGCCGCTGAAGCACTTCTTTACTGGAACGGCGGCATTACTCTACGCATTATCGGTTATCTTTACCGGCAAAGCGGTTCTGGAACTGCAGGTGGCAGGCTGGCTGGGCAACAGCTATCTGCCTTCGGTACCTACCATTAGCTGGCTTGGCCTATTCCCAAGCCTACAATCGATCCTCAGCCAATTGGTGATGATACTGCTGCCCGTGTTGGGCTGGTTGTTGATCCGCCTGCGCTCATCACAAGTCTCCGCTATTGATACCGAAGTGACTTCCCGCCCGATCTGAGCGGCTTCATTTTAGAATGCAGAATCCCGAGTAACTGCCAGACACTCGGGGTCTGCATTCAACACTCACACCTCCGTATACACCTTCACCTCAAATCGCCCCATTAAGACAGCATTTTTGCGTCCCACACGTACGCGTTTAACTCCATGTTTTAACCTGACGTCCTCACTCAGCAGGGCTGATTTATCAGTTAAGTATCGATCCCTGAGTTTTTTATCCACATTTTTGAGTGTCACCACCACACACCGGAATTTTTTTTTCGTTCTGTATAACTTGATGTAAAACAGACCATGATCGCTTACGAAAAACCCTGTGCGTAAACCTGTTAATTACTGTGGAAAACGTTTACTTTCACACTGGATAACCACAAGAACAAAATCACATAACATATTGTTATATATAAATATAATAAACTTAAACACATAAGTACCAGTTATAATAAGAAAACACTTTGGCTCAAATTTTTATAAACATCTTTTTTCATTTGTCTGTGTTTTGCACACCCATGAATTTAATCCAAGGGTTGTTAACAACTAACCGACAAGCTATCCATGTTTTTTACTTACTCACACTGGGCTGTGGAAAACATGTAGAGGGATAGTGGACTAACCCGGGGGTATGTTTGTGGGTAATCAGGCATGTGAATAACCCGCCATTTCACACACAGGTTACCCATCAGGATACTAAGACCTTGAAGGCAGTTTATGTACACAGTTTCTTGCTCTGTAAGCTCATGATTTTCAACAGGTAAGTCAGATTAGCCACAGAAAAGGGCCTTGCTATATATAACAATCACAACAAACTCTTTATATATTTCTTTATATATATCTCTTTATTAGAAGACAGGAAGAGACTGCTTAAATTTTGATCATTTTCTCGTTGGACAGAGAAGGGTATACTTAGCCCCCTTTTCCAGAGCCGATTCCGGTTCTCCTGATTTATTGTTCATACGAGGTACTGGCTAGTGGATTATCCAAGCCGTTTTGATGTCATTGTCATTGGTGGAGGTCATGCAGGAACAGAAGCTGCATTGGCTGCTGCTCGAATGGGTGCACAAACATTGTTGCTGACTCATAACATCGAAACCTTGGGTCAGATGTCCTGCAATCCGGCCATCGGCGGAATTGGCAAAAGTCACCTTGTCAAAGAGGTTGATGCACTGGACGGGGCAATGGCACGTGCCACTGATCGCGGTGGTATCCAGTTTCGTGTTCTGAATTCCCGGAAAGGACCTGCTGTTCGTGCTACCCGTGCTCAGGCTGACCGTATTCTTTACAAAGCCGCTGTCCGTGAGATTCTGGAGAACCAGCCTAATCTGCAGATCTTTCAGCAGTCAGCGGACGACCTGATTGTTGAAGGTGAAACCGTCAAAGGGGTCGTGACCAACACAGGCATCCGTTTTACTGCCGATTCTGTAGTGCTGACAGCTGGCACCTTCCTCGGTGGTATCATCCATATCGGTATGGAAAATCACTCTGCAGGACGAGCAGGTGATCCGCCTTCCATAGCTCTGGCTTCTCGCCTGCGTGAATTGCCGTTGCGTGTTGACCGTCTGAAAACAGGAACACCTCCGCGAATCGATGCCCGCAGCGTCGACTTTTCTGTGATGCAGGAGCAGGCAGGCGACACACCCACGCCGATCATGTCTTACATGGGATCACTGAGTGAACATCCGCAACAGCTGAGCTGTTACATCACCTATACCAATGAACAGACCCACGATATTTTACGCTCGGGACTGGATCGCTCTCCGTTGTATACCGGCGTGATTGAAGGTGCTGGCCCACGTTACTGTCCTTCAATTGAAGACAAGATCATGCGTTTCGCAGATAAAGATCGCCATCAGATCTTTGTTGAACCGGAAGGTCTGACCACCCATGAGTTGTATCCAAATGGTGTATCAACCAGTTTGCCGTTTGATATTCAGCTCGCAGCAGTACGCTCAATCAAAGGTTTTGAAAATGCGCATATCACCCGTCCGGGTTATGCCATTGAGTATGATTACTTCAATCCGCAGGACCTGAAGCACACGCTGGAAACCAAACATATTCACGGGCTCTACTTTGCCGGTCAGATCAACGGTACAACTGGTTATGAAGAAGCTGCGGCTCAGGGACTGTTAGCAGGTAGTAATGCTGCTGCACGTGCTTTGGACAAAGAACAATGGTCACCTCGTCGCGATGAAGCTTATATCGGTGTGTTGGTTGACGACTTGATTACGCTAGGGACCTCTGAGCCTTATCGTATGTTTACCAGCCGTGCGGAATACCGTCTGATTCTGC
>JAGSHA010000195.1 GCA_023954795.1 Oceanospirillaceae bacterium
AATTCAGTGATTTCTATCATGACCCGGGACGGATCAGCATCCAGCTCACGTAACATATCCAGCGTCGGAAGCTGCGTGGTCTGAGCAATAAACTGTAACCATTCAGGTGATAAGTTCAGGCTGATGAAGCTATCACCGGGAAGCTCATTTAACCCCGACAGCGCCTGATATCGGACACTCCTATCAGCTGCAATGCGATTCTCCAATGAGCACTTAGGGTCTGAAAAATAAGCCCCGGCAGAGACCACATCACCCGCCTCATTTTTCTGTCGGGCCAGCGCTTCATAACCCGCGATCCGCCCACTCGCAGTTTCGACAATTGGCTGATACCAAGGAAACAGATCCCGCATCATCATTTTATCCACATAACTTTTAATGTTATGGGACTGACAGCAAGTTATATGCCATACAGGGGATTCAGGCCAATCACAGACACTGAACGAATATGATCAATCTTCACCGCTTCTTTTTGGATCGCGCTGCAATTTCAAAGGCACCAAAGAAGTGCGGATACACATTTAACGATTGGCCAAAAATCCATGCATCAATAGCAGAACCCCACATTCACCACACACAAACAGGTTCTGGAACGCTTTGTGCATTGCTTCATACAGTGCAATTTTCGGGATGAATGCAATGTTGCGACCTGTTCAGTTACTTATCGAGGCAGGGGGTATCAGATTCATTGGTAGCCTGATCACCTTACTGCTGGCTTCTTCGATCACCTTGGTCCTGCTGTCGGTGCCAAACTTAATCTCTCTTCTAGCAATAACAATGCTCGCGTATCTATCCCTCAGTTTTCTTATGCTGATGGGACAGGACCTTGTCAGGCTCTCCGCTTATCTGGACGGGGAAATACAACCGGGTTCAGTACCCACACTTAACGGGCCGTTGAAACCCCTGGCGATATCCATTGATCACGCTTTGCTTGAAGTCCGTCGAAATGTGAATGAATCCCATGCTGTTGTGGATGAAATCAGCCACTCCGTCACCGAGTTATCACGTAATGCCAGTCACGTTGCTCGTAATACGGATCAGCAATCACACGCCACAGCCTCCACCGCTGCAGCTGTCACCCAGATAAGCCATAGCGTCGAGGAAGTCACTCGCTGCATTACTGAAACTCAAGCATCAGCACACGCTGCACGTAGGTTATCCAAAGAAGGTATATCCGCGCTGATTCCTGCCCGTGAAGAAGTAGAAGAGGTTTCGCAACAGGCTGGAGCAACCTCGCGGCTGGTTAGCGAACTCAAAACTCGCTCTGACAACATA
Organism: Oceanospirillaceae bacterium; assembly: GCA_023954795.1. Classification (GTDB taxonomy): domain Bacteria; phylum Pseudomonadota; class Gammaproteobacteria; order Pseudomonadales; family Balneatricaceae; genus Pontibacterium. The sequence goes on from JAGSHA010000195.1 coordinate 1,273, forward strand.
TCCAAGATGTCGGAGTTTATTCGCGACCTGTCAGACCAGACAAACCTCCTCTCGCTCAATACCGCGATTGAAGCTGCCCGTGCTGGCGAACATGGCCGCGGGTTCTCTGTGGTGGCGGAAGAAGTGCGCGCCCTTGCCCAGCGTAGTCATACCGCATCGGTTGAGATTAGCAATGTCATTGGGGCGGTCCAGCAGCAGATGGCGGGCTTGTGTGAGCAGATGGACAATGTTGTTGCCAGCAGTAATCGATGTGTCGCCAGCACCACGCAGGTTGAGAGCTTTCTTAAAGACATCACAATGAGAACAGAGACAGTGTCAGACCAGATCAGCCAGGTCGCAGTTGCGGTTCATCAACAGGAAAATGCAACCCGGGATATCTCAGAACACATTGAAAACGTCGCGGTTGTCGCTGAATCAAACAGCATGATGGCTAGCGAAACGGCACGCGTAGCCCATCATATCGCCACACTGACACAAGCGAATACAGGTAATCGATCTTCGGGAGAACCCGCATGATGTTATCGACCGGCACAATTGCAACATTCACAGCTCTATCTATCGCTATATTGGTGCTTACGTCTCTCACCTATACATGGCGTATCCGAAACAGGCGAGCCCGACAATTGAAGGGGATTGAATGGCTGGTCAGCTTGCGTCACCTTCTCGCACATCTACAACAACACCGCGGCCTGAGCAGCGCATTTCTCGCCGGTAAAACGGAGTTAAAAGGAGACATCAGCAGCCTACAAATGCAAATCCGAAGAGATTGTGAAGCCGTCATCCTGATCGGTGAATGGATCACCCTCAGTCCGCGTTGGCAGGGTGTTGAGGAACACTGGCAACGCTTGGCACAGCGCTTTCAGACGCTGGACCGGGACACCAATATTGGTCAGCACAACCGATTAATTACCAACCTGATCTATCTGATCGAAGATGCCGCCGATGCACATGAACTGAAACATCTGTGTGAAGACATCACTCAGGCCCAGCGGGTTTGGCGTGATCTGCTAATCTCTGCTGAACATATTGGTCAGGCCCGGGCAATTGGAACGGCCATTACCGCCGCAGGCAACTGCGACAGTGTTTCACGTATCCAGTTGAGCTATCTGAGCAATAAAATTGAGGAAACCAGCCAGAGAGTCAAAAATGATCTTGAGATCTCGCATCAAACCCAACATAAGCTGCAGGAACTGCTCTACTGCATCAAAGATCGGGTGATGTTGGACACACCCCAGATCGATTCCCAGATCTATTTCAAACTGGCAACCGCCTGTCTGGAAGATATGCTAGCGAAATACGACGAAGAAATTATGCGTCTGCGCGTCAATATTCGCTGATAACTGCCGCTGATCTAGTAGATCTAAGCGAATAAAAACAAAAAAACCACAGGGCCAAAGCGCTGTGGTTTTAACAACAACCTGCTCTCAGGTCAGATATTGTCTACGTCGAACTTATTCACCACCACGACAATTTGGCGACAACGGTGCGGGCGCCGCCCGCTTTTGCCATTCTTCAGCCGTGTAGAGATGCATTGCCAGTGCATGCACCGGTGACTGCAGCTCATCGGCCAACAGGCCATAAATAAGCTGGTGACGCTGAACCAGACGCTTACCCGTGAAGTCATCGGAAACCAGTGTCAGCTTAAAATGACTATCGGTCGCCGGACCGGAGTGCATATGGCTCTCGTTTTCAATATCCATATGCTCTACCGCAAGCCCTGCCTGCAGTTTCTGTTCGATGATTACCTGAACACTCATGCTTATGTTGCTCCAGCCTTAATGTTTGTCTTTTCTATCCGCTTCATCCCGGTCAGCTTTTTCAGTCGCCAGTTTGAGGAATTTCTTATGAATCTTGCGTGTCGCCAGCCAGACCACCGTGATCACCACGGGTACTGAAATGCCGACCGTCAGGCTCTTATTGAGATCAACACCGTTATCATACAGCGCTTCGATCAAATATTTGAGCAGCCCAACCATGTAGTAGCTGATCGCGGCAACAGACAAGCCTTCGACGGTGTGCTGCATCATCAGCTGGATACGTGATCGGCGATCCATTGATGCCAACAGATCCTGATTCTGCGCTTGTATCGATAGCTCGACACGGGTGCGCATCATATCGGACACGCGGTCGATACGTCGCGACAGATTTTCCAGACGCTCACTGACCGATTCACAGGTCCTCACCGCCGGTGTCAGACGGCGAGTCATAAACTCGGTGATAGTTAAGTGTCCGGAGACCTCATCTTCCCGCAGCTCCGCCAGACGTTTCAATACCAGATCCTGATAAGCCCGCGTGGCGCTGAAACGGAATGTGGTTTGCGCCCGACAGGCTTCGACCCACGCCGCCATATCGGTTAACTTACCCAGCAGAATGCGCTCATCCAGATCCGTATTTTCAGCCAGCGTACTCGTGGTATCAGCCAGCTTACGGTCCATCTCGCTCAACTCAGGATTGTACTTACGTGCTAACGGCAAACCCAACAGCGCCATCAGGCGATAGGTTTCAATCTCCATCACACGTTGTGTAAGACGACCCAGCTGACTGTCACTCATCTTCTTGTTGTAGATCAGGAAGCGGCCAAAGCCATCACTGTGCAACTGAAACGTCGTCCAGACACGTGCGTCACCATTCTGCGGACTACTACCGACCAGGCGCATGCCTTCGAAGAAGCTCTTGACCACGGGCAGTGCGGGTTCCGGCTGTGAGCGAGCATCTTCAATTGCCACATGAAACGAAACCACCACCGTACCCGGCAACGCCCTCAGCCATTCTGCCGGTATCCGGCTGATTCCTGAGCAATCAAACGGGTCAGCGCAGCTCTCTACATCCAGATTCACAAAGGTGTAGGTGATGAACTCCAGATGTTTTTCCCGGCGCACACGCACCGTGCCAAAATCCACTTCATAACAGACGCCATCCTGCTCGGGTGCTTCGTGCCCAAAGTGTTCATAGATCTTCTGGAAATGCTCAAACTCCTGTTCACGAGACACACCCTCGCAAAGCACGGCCAGAAAAGTTAGCCGGGATGGGCTGGGGATAACCTGAAACGGGCGGGAGTGCAGCTCCGCATAGAGCGCCTCCTGCATCGGATGCAGTTCCAGCCCGTACGGATTATTGGGCAATTGTTCCATATTTGGCTCCGGCAAAAAAAGTAGCCTCTATTCATAGCCTTACTGGCACTTTTTCGCAACCGCACAGGGGTGTTAATTCACTCCACCTTGGGTAGTAATTACCCTGAAAAACAGGCAATTTACTCTTCGAGACTCGCCACCATCATCGGCTCAACCGCCAGATCCAGTGCCATCACTTGCGGCTTAACTGCAAACCAGTCGGCAAATAAGGCCTGAGAACGGGGTTCTGGCCAGGCATCCGCCATTTCGTCCCACGCAGCCAGCTCGTTTTCGAAGATGGTGGACCAGTTCTGGTTCAGCGCAGCATCAAAATCGCTGTCGCTTTCCACTTCATCGATCAAATAGACGGTGCCCTCACGCTGATGCTCTTCCAGCGTCAGAGTTTGATTTAATCCCTCATCATCCAACTCAAGACTGTTAGCCCAGTCCACGAAAGGTTGTTTAGGAATAACAGCGAAAGCGGAACGGTTTAGCAGCTTCATGGTTCTTATCCTGCGGTTTCTATATACTATTTGGCTGTCTAATCTTCCGATCACAGCCCGTTAATGATCATACGTGTTCTGCCCCAACTCAACAGCCGCCAACAGTGGATCGATTTCTGTCGTCGAGAGATGCCGTATTGTTTTGTCGAGCAGCCTCAATGCCTAATCGACTTTCAGAGTACACATCTGCAAATTACGCTGTTGTCCAATCGCACTCAGGGCAAAGACGCAATCAAGTACAGCTTAGGGTCCAGACGTTCGGTGGAACCCGCCTGGCAGCTCATACGCGCCTGCAACTGGGATCTTAATGCACTGCTGACCGGCCTGGAACAAATGGACTTCAGCAGCAATGTGCGTGACAACTCCCTGCTCGGCGTACATACGGATCTGACTGCCCGGAAGTTTTTCTCTAAAGAGCGCTCGGTGATTGCCCCCTCCTCGGTGGGACTGCTCAGACCGTTGGGACAGGCCCCTGAAATATGGAGCGGTGAACACCTGCTGCGGCTGATTGCCAATGGACAATACTCAGATCTGCGCAATGAGCAGATCGCTCTGCCGCATATGTCCGATGCAAACACCTCATCCAGCACTCAGGCAGGCGGCATTCCCGTGCCGTCAATCAGCAGCTTACGGCTGATGCTGCTGGAGAAACCGTGGCAGTGGGTCGGACAGCAGCACAACGAGCGCTTACACCTGTTTCGTGAACGCCAGCCGATTGTCAGCCTGATTCCGGATTTTACCGCTCCAGCCCCTCGTCTGAAGGCCAAAGGAAACGCCCGCCAGAACTACCTATAAAGCAGTTCTGAAACGGGCGTTAAATAGAGCGGTTATGTCAGCTTAAGCAGGCTCAGCTTCGGTATCAGCGGATACACTTTCAGATTCGCCACGCGCCTGAGCTTCAGCCGCATCGATCTCTTTCATAATCTTCAGCGGATTATCAGAGTTCAGCAGCTTGCGACCTTCTTCGGTTGGAAATTCCACATCGATATCCACCACGCGGCCATCGCGGCACACGTTGATGATGGTTTCCATGCAAGAACTCAGCAATGAGTACTTTTCATCCGGTGCCGCAATAATCGTCTGCAATCCCAGATCATCCATAAAGCCCAGGGACGTGACGGTGTTTTCGGAATCCAGCTTGTTAAAGGCTTCATCAAACACCGCCAGACTCATACCACCGACAGGCTGACCGTCCGCATTCTCACGTAGGCGATACGTTGCGCCCTGTGCTGCAGCAATCGCCACATAGAAAGGCACCTGATGCTCACCACCGGAACCAGTTTTGATACGCTGGGTCAGGGTTGTCTTACGATTACCGTGCAGATCTTTTACAACCAGCTCGAAGTTGTAGAAGTTACGGTAATCCTGCAACAGGCTACTTTCGCCCTCATCCTTCAGCACGTCATGGATCTTGGCCAGCGCATCCTGATGGGGTTTATCTTCGTCAAACTTCATATCGAACAGCGAACCCACGTTCGCCTGATCAACACGGGTATAGGCTTCTACCAGCTCCAGAATATCTTTC
>JAGSHA010000383.1 GCA_023954795.1 Oceanospirillaceae bacterium
TCCCCGCAGTGGGTAACGCTTCATCAAGCAGCTGTTGATAACTTTGCGGATGAAACAGATCACGCAGGATAAGTGTGTCGTCTACTTTATCCACACCCAAGCGTTCCCGTGCCGCCTCATTCAGGTTGCTGACCCGGTTATCCAGATCGATAAACGCGACCAGATCGCTGCTGCTCTCAAGCACCCGCGCCAGTCGGCGGTTGGTCTGTTCGGCTTCGATACGGCGGCTCGCATCACGCGACACCACTAAGATCTCTTTCAGCTCTCCCGTCTCGGGATCGCGTAACGAGCGGCTGGTGCTTTCTAACCAGGTGTAATGGCCGTCTTTACAACGGAAGCGGTAGGTGTGGGTGTACAGGCCCCGCTCGTAACTGACACTGGGCGAGCGACGTTTGAAGTCTTCCACATCGTCGGGATGATAAAGCTCATAGGCCGACATGCCGATAATCTCATCCACACTGTAACCCAGCAGGTTTTCCACAGCCGGAGAGGCATATATAAAGTGCCAGTCACCGGGCGTATGGCGGGAGATCATATCAGTCGATTGCTCCGCCATCTCCGCCAAGAGCCGGTTGCGTTCGGCATCGTCGGTGAGTGCAGAAAGCCCTTCATGTGGGCCGGGTGTGTCCATCGGTTGGATCTCGGTCTGGTAGCTTAATAACATCTGATCGGACCTCCGATGGTACCAGAAAAGGAAACAGCGGACCGGATCTCATCCGGCCCGCTGAGGGATCGGGCTTAAGCCAGATCTTTCAGCATGGCGCGCAGCGCAAACTTCTGCACCTTGCCGGTAGAAGTCTTCGGCAACGGCGCAAACACCACCTGCTTCGGACATTTGAAGTGCGCCATGTTGTCACGGGTGAAGTTGATGATCTCCTCCTCCGTGGCACGGGTGCCCTCTTTCAGCGTCACAAACGCACAAGGCACTTCGCCCCAATGCTCATGATGTTTAGCCACCACCGCCGCTTCCAGAATGGCCGGATGACGGTACAGCGTATCTTCCACCTCGATGGTTGAAATGTTCTCGCCGCCGGAGATGATCACGTCCTTCGAGCGATCTTTCACCTCGATATACCCATCGGCGTGCCACACGGCTAAGTCACCGGTATGGAACCAGCCACCCGCAAACGCCGCATCGGATGCGCTTGGGTTCTTCAGATAGCCCTGCATGATGTTATTGCCACGCATAAAGACTTCACCCATGCTCTGGCCATCACGCGGCACCGGTTCCAGTGTCTCAGTATCCGCCACCATCAGTTGCTCCAATGCCGGAGCACGCACACCCTGCCGCGCCATCTTGGCCGCTTTCTGCTCCAGCTCAAGCGCATCCCACTCGTCCTGATGTGCACAGAACACACTCGGACCGTAAGATTCAGTCAAACCGTAGGCATGCACGACTTTAATACCGATCTCTTCCATCCCTTCGATAACAGCAGCAGGTGGCGCGGCGCCTCCGGTGGTCACCGTCACCGGGTGGTCCACCCGTGCTTTAGCCTCTTCCGATGCATTGAGCATCATATTCAGAATCACCGGCGCGCCACAGAAATGCGTCACACCACAGGCCTGAATCAGCTCAAAGATCTGCTCCGGATGCGGATGACGCAAGCAGACATGAGTCCCCGCAACCGCTGTAACTGACCACGGATAACACCAGCCGTTGCAGTGGAACATCGGTACGATCCAGAGATAGACCGCATGCGGTGGCAAGTTCTGTCCGATGATGTTGCTGAGTGCATTCAGGTGTGCGCCACGATGGTGATAAACCACCCCTTTCGGGTTGCCCGTGGTCCCTGAGGTGTAGTTCAGAGAAATTGCCTGCCACTCATCTTCTGGTGGCTGCCAGTGATCGCTGAGATCCCCTTCTGCCAGTAACTGTTCGTAATTCATCGAACCAATCAGATCGCCACCGACAAACTGCGGATCATCCACATCGATGACCAACGGGTCCACACTCGCCATACGCACGGCTTTATGTACCACATCGGAGAATTCACGATCGGTGATCATGATCTTGGCTTCACCGTGATCCAGCATGAAGGCCACGGTTTCAGAATCGAGACGGGTGTTTTGGGTATTCAGCACGGCACCGGTCATCGGTACGGCAAAGTGCAGCTCCAGCATCTCGGGGATGTTAGGCAACATGACTGCAACAGTGTCGCCCTGCCCGATACCACGTTTGCGCAACGCCGACGCGAGACGAATACAGCGTTGATAGGTTTCAGACCAGTTACGGCGGACATCGCCGTAGATAACGGCGGTGCGATCGGGATAAACGGACGCAGCCCGTTCGATAAATGACAGTGGGGTCAGTGCTGCATAGTTCGCAGCATTTTTTTCCAAGCCCAGGCTGTACGGATTGTTATTGTTATTCTCCATACTACTACCTAATTGTTGTTTGGTTTTGCGATGTTCCCAAGTACCGGGAGCGATAGAATGATCCCGGCCCAAGTCACCAAACAGCAATACAACAGGCGACCCAGGCCCGGACAGATCAGACTCAGCGGGGTTTAACGCAGGAACTTCTTACTGAAGTCTTTGAACTGTGGCGCATCTGAACGGCCGATCCACTCGAAACCGACCATTTCACGCGTCACCATCTTCACACCTTCTTCACGCATACGCTCAATTGCGGCTGCAGTGTCATTCGGGTTACGTGCAGAGATTGCATCGCTCACCACATAGACCTGCTTACCTTGCGCTTGCAGGCGCAATGCGGTCTGCATCACACACACATGAGCTTCCATACCACAGATTACGATCTGCTCGCGGTCCAGCGCTTCGATGCGGGCATTCACTTCCGGTGCATCGGCACAGGAGAAGTGGGTTTTACCGACAAAATCTTCCGCCGGCAGCATGTCACGCAGCGTGCCGATGGTTGGACCCACACCCTGAGGGTACTGCTCAGAACCCAGTACCGGCACGTCCATCAACTGTGCAACGCCCATCAGCCATTCACAGCTATTGACCAGCATTTCATTGTCGAACACGCCCGGCAGCAGCTTTTCCTGTACATCGATAACCAGCAGTGCAGATTTATTTGCTTCGATTAACATCTTGATTCTCCAGCAATAACTTACTCAGTTGGGCGACGATCAACCATGTTCGTTGCCACACCTTCAGCAACCACTTTATCGCCCACCTTACAGATCGTCTCCATCTTCACGCGACGACGCTTTTCATCGATTTCCAGAATTTTGGCACTGGCCGTCACCGTATCACCGATATGCACCGGTGCTTTGAACTTGAGCTGCTGGTCGATGTAGATCGCACCCGGTCCCGGCATACGTGTGCCCAGTACCGCAGAGATAAGACCAGCACTGAACATACCGTGCACAATGCGCTGTTCAAACATCGTCTGCGCGGCGTATTCCGCATTGATATGCACCGGGTTGTCGTCACCGGTAATACCCGCAAACAGCACAACGTCTGCTTCAGTGATGGTTTTCGCGTAGCTCGCGGTTTGACCTATTTCCAGATCTTCCAGATAAAAACCGTGCAAATCCTGCATCTATCGTTCCTCTCAATATGTCCAGATATCTCAATGATTTCATCTACCCCTGTGATCGGGGCTTTTTGTCTCGTTCTAGCCCGCACCAAACAACTCAATTGGTGCCGAATTAACCAAACAATAATCTTTCCAAA
>JAGSHA010000048.1 GCA_023954795.1 Oceanospirillaceae bacterium
GAGGCCGCCACCCCTCCGCCTGCTTTCCTCGCATTAGCGTGTTCTCTATATATTCATATTGAGCTGTCATTTATTGAGTTCAGCCGAACGACTTTGGCTCCTATAGCGACGATCACAGATCGTGTAACACTCTACTCTGATCAACACAGAACAAAGTACGCGAGAAGACCAGAACACGATCACAGCTTCAGAGATAACGACGAGCGGTCGCTGATACATAATAAGGACAGGGATAATCGAGACGGGCAGGCAAAAAAAAGAGCCACATGGGGATGTGGCTCTAAAAGCGCGTTACCAGAGCAAAGAAAGAGTAACGACTCTAAGGGAGAGACGAGTCCGTCTCAAACAGTCAGCGGAGCTTCCTTCGCTTCCTGTTTCTGCTGCAAGGCGGCCTCAGCCATCTTGCGTCCAAAAATTTCCATCACATCAGCACCTTCTGGGCTTTCACTCGCTTCATCCATCGCATCTACCATGGCAGAAACGGTTGGCAGAGTTTTCTCAACCAATTCGGTGATGTATAGCTCAGGCGTGGTACCGGTGTATTTGTGGTAACGATCAAACAATTCCAGAGTTTCAGCTTGTAGTTCGATCTTAACGTGGGTCTTAGTCGCCATTAGTGACTCCTGCGTCTTTTTATAGTCTGTACAGTTTCCGGTTGGGCCCGGCTCCATAACCACAGCCAAACATCCGTTTATTCCCTCAATACGGTGCCGACCTGATCATTTCACTATAAGCAGTGCGCCGTTTCGGGATTAGTGCCAGAAAAATATTAACGCTAGAACCAAAACTGGCCGCATCACCTACGACCAACTGGCCCTACAGCTTCTAGCGCCGTTCACTATGCTAAAAGTCGATCATCACGCGTTATCAATATAAGAAAAAGCAGGAAGAGCAATGTCTGAATTTAACACCCTGAGTGCGATGGGCCTGACAGATACAAACATCATCAGCCACTACAAATTGAGTCGCCAGGATGAGCAGGAGGTGCTGAAAGTTTACTTTAAGCGCCCTGAAGGCTCCGCCCTGCCCGACAGCAGTACTTTTTCTTTTGAACGAAACAAAGTAGTCGCTGCCGACACTCAGGCAGCGACTCAAAGCCGCGATAACGACGGCAGCGATCCGGTGCTGCTAGCAGCAGTAGACGAACTGAATGCACTGAATAAAAACCAGAGCAATCATGATCGTCGTTTGGCACTGGTCAATGAAATAGACCGTCTTGAGCAGATCATGGCGGCTAAGTTACGTGAACTACGAGAAGACCTTAATCGTATCGTCTGATTTTATACGCTCCAACCTCTCTCAAATGGCCCTTTAAAGGGCCATTTCTATATCTACTACCGTCTATACGCCCATGACGGTCAGACCACTTCTCCTGATGTTATTGACCCCTTTACGCTCAGCTGTTTACCCTGCATCTCAGGTCAAATATGAACACGGAGCAGTACAAACATGACTGGTAGCCATCAACCTAAAATCACCGGCCTTAACGTTTCAGCTATTCGTTTGCCGATGCTTGAACCCCATCGTACCGCCAGTGGTGTGGTGTCTGAATCACCCTTAGTTCTCACGGAGCTATATACTGACGCGGGTATCACCGGACGCAGCATCGTATTCACCTATACACCCATTGCACTCAAGCCACTGGCAGATCTGATCAGCAATATGTCTGCGCTCATTGAAAACCGGTCTCTGGCACCGACACAGCTGGAAGCGCAACTCAGCGCTCGCTTCCGCTTACTGGGCACGCAGGGACTCATCGGTATGGCATTGGCCGCAATAGATATGGCGCTGTGGGATGCACATACACGCGTCCATCAAACCAATCTGGTGCAACTGCTCGGAGGCACGGCTAAAGCGGTTCCCGTTTACGGTGGCATTGGTTACGACGGCGAGCACGGATCCTCAGCAAGCGCAGAAACGTGGGCCAAACGTGGCTTTAAGGGTGTAAAGGCCAAAATTGGTTATCCAGATGTCAGTGAAGACCTCAGGGTCATTCGGGCAATCCGCGACACTGTTGGCCCAGATATCGCGGTGATGGTGGATTACAACCAGTGTCTTGCGCCCATTGACGCGATTGAACGGGTCAAACACCTGAATGACGCTGGACTCACCTGGATCGAAGAGCCTACCCTCGCCCATGATTACACCGGCCATGCTGCCATCCGCGCCCAATCTGATACACCGATTCAAAGCGGTGAAAACTGGTGGCATACACAGGACCTGCAACATGCACTAGACAATAACGCCTCAGATTTTGTGATGCTCGATGTCATGAAAGTCGGAGGCGTCAGCGGATGGTTGCGCGGGGCGGCAATGGCGGCGGGCAAAAACATCCCTGTATCCAGCCATCTCTGGCCCGAAATAAGCAGCCAACTGCTCAGCGTCACGCCAACTGCGCATTGGGTCGAGTATTGCGATTGGTGGAATCCTCTCCTCGTTGAACCGCTGCAGGTTGAAAACGGTTACAGCACACTAAGCGACAGCATAGGTACAGGTATGGACTGGCGCGATGATATCGCCGAACAATACCGCATCTGATCAGCTATATGGCAAAAGGAGTTTGAACGTTGAATATCTTAGTTTATGGCGACTCGATGTCATGGGGTATCATTCCCGGCGGCCGCAATCGGCAGCCACGCTCACAGCGCTGGCCGGGTATTATGCAACAGCAATTAGGATCTGAGATCAATGTGATTGAAGAGTGTCTCAATGGACGCACAACATATTTTGACGATCCCATCCGCCCCAAACGCAATGGGCTGGAATACATCCAGATGATTCTGGAATCTCACTCCCCTATTGATCTGATCGTCGTCATGCTGGGTATCAACGATTTTCAGGATGTGATCGGTGCCAACGCAACCGAAAGTGCTGCAGGATACGAAAAGCTGATCAGCAGGCTGCAAACGCTGAAGCCTGAACCAATGAAAAGTCCGGCCCCAATCCTGGCTATCGTGCCGCCGGATATCGTTGAACCGCTGAATACAATGGCCGATAAATTCTCGGGTTACGCACGCGGGCACGGAGCGGAGGCACGCTATATCGACGTGCTTAAGGCACTGGATGTTCCTTACATCCTGGCGTCAGAGCATATCACGCTAAGTCGTTATGACGGCGTCCATCTGGATACACCTGAGCATAGGCGTTTAGGTGAAGAGGTCGCCAAACGGATAACGTCTCTCATGGCCTGAGGACAAATCACTTCAGAGGCAGTCTTCTTTGGCTCCCCCGTCTCAGCAGGGAGCCAGACTCTCACAATCACGCATCGTGCTTAAACGCGTGGTTCTTGCTGAGTCGCACAGTGAATACTCCCACCCCCGCTGGCGATACCATCTACGGCGAGTTGTTCTATACGATGGTCGGGAAACGCCCTTTGTAATTGCCGTTTTGCCGCTCTATCCGCCTGCTTATCACCAAACTTTTGCATGATAATGGCGCCATTACAGGCATAGTATCCAACATAACCTGCCGCGAAATATTCGGTGCCATATCGCGTATTGATATCCCACGGCGTATCCAACACGATGATCTCAAAAGAATTCCCCTGAGCATCAGTAGATGCCTCCAGAATCTCTATATTCTCTCGCGTGATCTTGTAATCATAAGAGTCGCCATCCATCTCTCGACCGACAACAACCACACCAGGCTTAGCAAAGCGTGCATAGAAATCTGTATGACCATCGGTAATATCTTTACCTTTGATGCCCTTCAGCCATATGATTTTGTCCAGCCCCAGCAATGCTTTTAACTCACGTTCTGCATCTGCTTTCGACCGGCCTGGATTCCGATTGTCGTTGAGAATACAGCTCTCCGTCATGATCGCGGTGCCGTGGCCATCAACTTCAAAACAACCACCTTCGAGAATCAAGCTGGATTCGATTCTGCGCCCGCCGGATTCCTGTGCGACGAACCCTGCAGCTTTGGCATCAAACTCATAGTCCTGCTTTTCTCCCCAACCATTAAAGTTGAAGTCCACCGCCGCCAATCCCCCTTGACCATTCACGACAAAGGCGGGGCCTGTATCCCTGATCCACAAGTCATTCACGGTAAACTCAATCAACTCAATAGGATGAGTGTGATTATCTAAGCCACCCAGTAGCTCGACAGCGATAGCGTAATCCTCACGGCTTACAAGCATCGACACCGGTTCATATTTTGCGATGGTTTTAGCAATAGTGGCCAAATTGCGGTGAACTTCGGGTACTTGGCGCTCACCCCAAATATCGTAGCTGGCGATAAAACACATCCACGTCCGTTTATGAGGAGCACTCTCGTCCGGCATATACCAATCACTTCGTGCGTCGTTGTGGAGGGTTCTTCCCTGTACATGCCCCATAAAAGACCCACCCGTCAAAAGGGATGCGTATTGTAGAAAGCGGCGTCTTGTAATCATCAGTTGTGCTCTTAGAAACGGTTAATATCGGTGGAAGAACATAACGGGACGGACCCATTTTTATAGCCGGTTCCGAAGAAATCCTGCACGGTCACCGCCCTATTTGCCATCGTCAATTTCATCCTGCAACGCTTCCAGTGCATCAATAATACGCAGGAACTTGCCACCAAACTCCGTCACTTGGTATTCAACACGCGGCGGTATCTCGTTGAAGGTTTGACGTTCAAGAATGCCAAACTGGATGTTTTTTCGCAGACACTCATTCAACACCTTGGTGCTCAACCCTTCCACACTGCGCACCATTTCACCCGGTCGATTAATTCCGTTCGCAAGCAACTGATACACCGTTAACGACCATTTACAGCCATAGATAGTTTCCACCATCCGCGCACTGCGTTCTGGTGCTGATTTTCTAGAAAAAACTTTTTCCTGACTTTTCATAAAGATGTACCAAAAAGTGCCTACCCAACCAATTTGTACTTACTTTTCAAGAAGCTACTGCGTTCTTTAATCTTCAATCACACCATACATCAAACCCGGGAGATTACCGAATGAAAGACCTCAACCAAACGAAAGCACTCATTGTTGGCGGATCCAGCGGCATAGGGCTCGCGACAGCCAGATATCTGAATACGCGGGGTATCCATACCGTCCTGATTGGCAGCTCCGCAGATAAGCTCACTACCGCAAAAAACAGTCTGGATTTCCCCTCGCAAGCAGACACGCTTCAGGCAGATTTGTACCTGCCTGAAGACGTGCAACGCATCGTCGACTTTGTATGCGACCCCACCACGCACGTAAAGTATCTGATTAATGCCGCGGGCAAGTTCACACCAACAGTCTTCCTTGAACACTCCTCGGCCGACTATGACAAATACATGGATCTTAACCGTGCAGCATTTTTTATTTCTCAGGCCGTGGCCCGCAACATGATATCCCACGGCAACGGGGCTATCGTAAACATTGGTTCAATGTGGGCCAAGCAAGGGATTAAGGCCACTCCTTCATCCGCGTATTCCATGGCAAAGGCCGGACTTCACGCATTAACTCAACATATGGCGATGGAGCTTGCGGATTACAATATCCGTGTAAATGCCGTGGCTCCCGCCGTGGTTAAAACACCGATTTATGAATCCTTTATCGACCCGAACGAAGTAGATGCAGTATTGTCTACGTTTGATAAATTCCACCCCATTGGCCGCACTGGCTCACCAGATGATGTGGCGGCTGTAATCGACTTTCTGCTGGATGATAAAAGCAGCTGGGTCACCGGCACCGTATGGGACGTGGATGGTGGAGTTATGGCTGGGAGAAACTAAGAAATGTTGAATATGGACTTCTCGCAACGGGTTGTTATCGAGACCCGTTCAATGGCGTGGCTACCCAGCCCTGCCAAAGGCGTTGAGCGTAAACCACTGGCACGTGCCGAAGCCGAGTCTGGTCATGCCACCAGCATTGTCCGCTACGAGAAAGGCGCACGCTTCAACAGCCACCCACACCCTTATGGCGAAGAGATTCTGGTTCTCGAAGGAGTATTTTCCGATGAGCACGGTGATTATCCTGCGGGGACCTATATTCGCAATCCGCATGGCAGCACCCACGCACCGTACAGTGAAAATGGCTGTACGCTCTTTGTAAAACTGCATCAGTTTTCATTAGACGACCAGAAAACCGTGCGCATTGATACAAAGTCAGCACCATGGCAACCGGGTCAGGGAAACTTAGCGGTCATGCCTCTGCATAGTTTCGAACATGAACATACCGCACTGGTTAAGTGGCCGGCAGGTGAACGTTTCCTGCCCCACAAGCACTTTGGCGGCGAAGAGATCCTGGTGTTGTCCGGTACATTCTGTGATGAGTTTGGGCAATACCCTGCTGGTAGCTGGCTCCGCAGCCCCCATATGAGCGAACATTTCCCGTTTGTTGAGGAAGACACCATCATCTGGGTCAAAACCGGTCACCTCCCTATTGAGTAACCAGCCAAAGAATAAAGAAGATTAAGCGCCACTAAACTCCCTGCATACAATCTGAGCCTTATAAAAAGGCCCCGTGTGATTGGTCACAAAGGGCCTATTTAAAATCAAGCTTGCTTGCGCACAGATTACTCAGACAGTGAAAGGTTCAGGGGCAGTTTGAACCGCACGTAAGCGCTTCGATTGAGTTTTCTCGGCATACATCTGCATATCCGCCGCATGCAACAGTTGCTCAGCATTACGACCATCCTCGGGATAGATTGCGACCCCCATGCTGTATTTAATGCTGACGGTCGACGAGCCGCTGGGAATTGCGTCAACCAGACCTCTTCTCAATCGCTCACTCAGTGCTGGAATCTCGCTTGATGACCCAACCGGATATTGAATAGCTGCAAACTCATCACCGCCCAATCGAGCAGCGATGTCTGACTTGCGCAAGCTATGTAGCAAACTGCGCCCAAAAACTTTTAGCACTTTGTCACCAAACATGTGGCCGTGCCTATCGTTAATGGGTTTGAATCCATCGAGATCAATCAGGTAAACCGCAAAACGCTGGTCATAACGCTCAGCCCGAATGATCAGTTGATCCAGTTGATCCATAAAGAAACGTCTGTTCGCCAGATCCGTCATAGCATCATGATTGGCAATATGGTGACTGGCGCGAAACTGGCGCACCAACATGACGACCAGCAATAAGCCGCTGATAACCAAACCAAAGAACGCTGCACTGGCCGCACTTAATGTATCCGTCAGAGCATCCAATCCATACACTGTATCCCGTTCATGAAAGCTACGAATATTCATCACATGCAAAGGCTCACTGAACGCCACCAGCGCATCGTAAACGTCCTTCGTCACCGGTTTACTGCCAATATCAGGCAGTGACTGCATCCGTTCATCAAACGCGATCAGGGTATTCAACAACCGTTGTGTTATATCAGTAGCCCCTAAAGACTGGCGGGCAAAGTGTGCTTCATATCCCTGCAATACGATATCAGCACGATTCCAAAGGATATCAAAACGCTCAAGCAACGCGTCTTTAGTTGCTTCACCCACTGAATACAGTTCGAGCGTATGAATCAGGTCGCGATGCTCTGTTTCCAGCTGACTGATAGTCCAGACAGCCAAAGGATATTCATCGGATAACGTAACCGAGGCAAGATTGATCTTATACAGGCTGAATGCAGAGCTCAGGGCGAAGACCATGACCGCTATGCTGATCAGCACATAGTCCTTACGGACCTTAATACGCTTCAATTATTGGCTCTCTAACATTTCAAGTTGCCAAGCCATTTGGCCGTGGACTTCCATTGTGTCTAACTCAGGAGATTGGTCCAGGGGGAACAGAATCCAGATCGGGCCTTTGTTGCGAATGCGCATCGCTTTCCCATCCATGCGTGTCGCCAGAATCACCGGATACTGTTCAAGTAACGTCAGATTAATGTCTACGATGTAATTATTCAGCGCACGGGCTGTTAATCCCTTCGGTTTTGCATGACCGGACTTATAGATAAGGTCCTTCAGTAATGGCCCACTAAATCGGTGTCGATCAGTCCACGGTGTTTTGGTTTCGAAGGCATGCTGAGGTAACGTATCAAGTTGCTTCAGGCTGTACTGTTCAGATGTCTCTCCGCTCACCACAGTGAGTATGACTTTATCACTCCCCTGAACGGACAGCGCCATGAGACATAACAGAAGTCCGGAGAAGAAAGTACATGTTCTGCGAGAAAACCTCATTGCAACATCAACCTCATTTATAAGGTATGGAAACTATACATTTTACTTAGAGTTATTGTACAGACATTCAAACAAAAAGACGGCGTCAGAATACACCTGACAGCCAAAGATTATCGTTGATGGACGCCGACGATCGAACACACATCTAACTCTAAGGATCTCTATAAAAAACGAGGGAGTATCGACCCACACCGCCTTGCTATCTCCCACCTAGCACGATCACCACATAGCCCCCAACCCAACGTATACAACTCATCCTTCTGTGCTATAGCTTTACGTCTTCTAGCATCACCGTTCATTGCCTAAGCTTATATCCACACCTCAAATACCAGGCTATTTCATCCTTTAAATCAGAGTGTTACGTGCTTCGTATTACACAACCTACAACGACATTAGGCCGTCGAATTTTTCCATAGCCAAACACAAAAGATGTATATAGAATACCTCATCTAATTTGATATATATCAAATACATGTATTTATAATTCCCAGAGATATAGAAACTGATGAGCCTTTCTCCACAAACAATCAGCATCGTAAAATCCACTGCTCCTGTTCTCGCGCAACATGGCGAAGAAATTACTCAGCACTTCTATCAGCAGATGTTTAAGGAAAACCCTGAACTGCTGGATATCTTTAACGCAGCAAACCAAAAGACCGGGCGCCAACAAGCAGCGCTGGCTAACGCGGTTTACGCGTATGCGGCCAACATCGATAACTTGGGTGTACTAACAGCGGCCGTGCAGCGTATTGCTCACAAACATGCCAGCTTTAATATTCTTCCTGAACACTACCCTATCGTAGGTAAACACCTGCTGGGTGCAGTCGCTCATGTACTGGGGGATGCGGTCACAGACGATGTTGTTGAGGCATGGACAGAAGCATACGGGTTGCTCGCTGATATCTTTATCGAGGTGGAAGAAGGCATCTATCGCGAAAACGAAAACAGCCAGGGCGGCTGGCGTGGCACCCGTAATTTCAAAGTGGTCGGGAAGGTACTGGAAAGTGAGTTGATCACATCCTTTTATTTCGAACCCGTTGATGGTGGCACCGTTGCTGAGTTCATTCCCGGTCAGTACATCGGAATCTACCTGCAACCGGCAGACTCTGAAAACCGGTGCATTCGTCAATACAGCCTCTCAGATGCGCCGAACGGCAAGCAATATCGCATCTCAGTAAAACGAGAAGATAACGGACAGATCTCCAACCATCTTCACGATACCGTACAGGTTGGAGATACCGTACAGTTAAGCCCGCCAAGTGGAGACTTCTTCCTCGATACCCGCGCTGAAAGCCCGGTGGTATTACTCAGTGGTGGTGTTGGTCAGACACCGATGCTGAGCATGCTAAATAGCCTAGTGGCAAAGAACAGCCAACGGGAAATTCGCTACGTACACAGCGCGCTGAACGGCAAGGTGCATGCGTTTGGTGAACACGTATCTGAGTTAGCGACCAAGCATGATAACGTCCAACAGGTTCTGTTTTATGATCAACCGACGGATACATGCTCCGGCCACCAGTTCTCCGGCCTGACTGACCTGAATGCGGTACGCAAGCAGATCGAACTGCCTGACGCTCACTACTATTTCTGCGGCCCACTGGGTTACATGTCGATGGTCAGCGAAACACTGAAAGGCTGGGGTGTGCCCGTAGAGAACATCCACTTTGAAGTGTTTGGTCCTCATAAAGAGATCTGACCAACCTCATCAGACCTGAGAACACATCTCATCCAGGGGAGCATTAAAGCTCCCCTTTTCTATGGCTTAGCGAAACATACGCTATCCACTGTGGTCTCCGTCACACTGACCATGATCCGCCAAGACCTCAAGAATCCGGCATTGGTGGCTATCCTCGTAGTGACAGCCTTCAATCATCGTGACCAACTCCGTTTCCAACGCCTGTAAGCGCTGTATTTTTTCACGCACATCCGTCAGATGATGCTGAGCAATTTTGTCTGCTTCAACATGGTCACCATAACAACAGCCGTTAAGCTGCTTCAGCTTTTCAATGGAGGGAAGATCAAACCCCAATGCGCGTGCGTGCCGGATAAAGCGCAATGTCGTCAGATGCTTGTCTGTATAACGTCGCTGATTACCTTCAGTGCGCCCTGCAGGTGGCAGCAACCCTTTGTCTTCATACCATCGAATGGTCGTCACTTTGCAATCCGACAGCTTGGATAGTTGCCCGATGGAATAATAATTCGACATTTTTGATCTGCGCCTATTGAACCTCTAGTGACTAGAGACTTTAAGCTTTCCCTATCGAATATGGAACTCATTAAGGAGCAGACCGATGGCACAACATTGCTGCGGCAATACTGAATTCACAGGGCTAGATCCGGCGTACAAACGCATTCTGTGGCTCATCATCGTGATCAACGGCACCATGTTTGGCGTCGAAATGGTGGCGGGTATTCTTGCCCAATCCCAGGCCCTGCAGGCAGATGCCCTCGACTTTATTGGCGACACGCTCAGCTATGGTATTAGCCTGTGGGCGATTGGCAAAGCCGCAAGCATTCGTAGTAACGCCGCACTGTTCAAAGGCTTCACACTGACGTTGATGTCCCTGTGGGTGGTCGGCAGCACGATCTATCGTATCTTCGTCATGAACAGCCCCGAACCGCTCACGATGGGCGCAATTGCGATTGCCGCATTCGCAGCCAATTTGATCAGCGTGCTTCTGTTGATGCGCTATAAGGATGGCGACGCCAATGTACGATCTGTCTGGCTTTGCAGTCGAAACGACGCCATCGGCAACCTGATTGTGTTAGTCGCCGCGTCGGGTGTTTGGTACTCAAATAGTGCATGGCCTGACCTGGTTGTCGCGGGCATTATGGCGGGTCTGTTCCTCTCATCGGCATGGCAGATCACCACACAGGCCCTGCGCGAGAAACGGAATAGTGGAGATGCAGAAACACACTGCTCCTCGTCGTAATCTAACCAAAGCGGGTACCCTCAGGATCGCCTCATCAGGGTGCAGATAGCAGGTGAGCTGCACCCTGCTTTAGGCTTCGGACCTCACCGCCTGATGATGTCGAAAATATCCAATACGGGCCTCGTTCCCACCATTAAAGTGATGACCAGTTAATCTTAATGGAGAGATTCCCCCGATGACTGAACGCATCAACTACGCTCAATACGCACCTGAAGCAATGGAAACGATGTACAATCTGGAACGCTACATCGCGCGTTGCTACCGGGAACGCGATAGTTTTGAAAAGCCCCTGCTGGATCTGATTAAGCTTCGGGTTTCGCAGATAAACGGATGTGCCTTCTGTATCGACATGCATACCAAAGAAGCGCGCGCAGCAGGTGAGACAGAACAGCGCCTTTACGGACTAAACGCGTGGCGTGAGACCCCTTACTACAGCGCCAAAGAACGTGTTGCACTGGCGTGGGCGGAAGCCAATACATTGATTGCAGGAAACGAAATCGACGATACGCTCTACGGTGAAACCCGTGAGCACTTTAGCGAAGGTGCACTGGTAGACCTGACACTCGCCATTACCACCATTAATAGCTGGAATCGCATCGCCAGAAGTTTTCGTACTGAAGCGGGCCATTATAAAGCCGGAAACATAGCGTTCTAGAATGGATGCTAAGGCCAGATGTCAGTCGATGGTAGACTGGCATCTCCTACAGAGAGTCGAATCACAATGGCTAACGCGGTCGCCACACTGTCCCACATTAACTTAACGCTACATCAACCAACCGCAACGCTGCGCCAGTTTTTGAAAGACTATTGGTTTATTTCCAGCACTGCGGGCTCGCCTCTTCAAACAGAATACCTGCCTGCAGACACGGGCTCCGGTATCCACTTCAATTTTGGTAGCAGCATGATAATGGGAGACACCATTATTAAACACGGTTGTGCTGTCAGCGGTCCGAATACCCAATCCATGACGTTGCAACTTGGCCCACAGGTTGATGCTGTAGGCATCCGCTTCCATCCCGGCATGGCATATCCGTTTTTCCAGGAACCGCTAGCGGATTTCCTCTCACCCGTTGAGCCCTATTCTCAGCTGACTCAACGGCTGGCGCTCACTCAGGTATATGACCAACTCGCCACGACAACATGCCCGTCCGCAAGAACACAGATACTGGATGAGTGGCTGCTGCATCAACTGTCAGATTCCCTCAACGTTCAACCTAACCTGACAACCGCCCTAAACTGGCTTGAGCAGCAATCACAGGACCCTATTGCAACTCTTCCTCAGCATGTAAACCTCGGCCAACGCCAGCTCGAACGTCTGTTTAAGCAATGGGTGGGTATTAGCCCAACGCACTACCGTCGCATAGTGCGGGTAAATACCGTACGTTCCCGCCTGCGAAACTCATCATATGCGATCAGCCTGAGTAACGAAGCAATCAATGCCGGATATTTTGATCAGGCCCACATGAACCGGGAGTTCAAACGAGTCGTTGGCCTGACGCCGGGTCAATACCTGAAGTGCCTGAACAGGAGCGAAACAGGGTCACCTTAAAGGCAACCGCTGTGGCCTGAGATACGACTTTCTAGCTAATCGGCATGATGCTGGAGGTCGATACTTAACAACAGTCCCACTGATCCCAAGCAGATACGAGCGTCGCCAATTTCGTATAGCCTGCAGACTTGGGATGGGCACCGTCATTTGATGCAACTTCTTGCATCCAGATCGGGTCATCAACCAATTCACTCACCACCGATAGATACGGCACTGAAATGCTTTGGCACAGCAGGGCTAACGAAGCATCAAGATCCTTGATCCGTATGTTTTGTTCTGAATCCGCGATCGGTGGCGGACCAATCATCAATACCCGGCACTCGGATGCCGCAGAAGTCAGGATCGCATGCGCGTTTTTCAAGCATTGGTGCTTTGATACCCGCTGATCACCATTCTCGATCACCGTATCATTTACACCAAACGAAAAAACGAGCAGCTTGCCAAAGTCGCCCTCAAGGCGCTGCGTACTCTCCTCACTCCAGCGGTTCAGAATATCTTCAGAGGTGTTACGGCGAATCCCCAGATTGTAATGGGTCACTTCAAGATCATCCCTGTCTCGTTCGAGCTGAGCACTAACCCGCCCAGTCCAGCCCAACTTGGTTTCATCACCCGTCCCGTTAACAAACGAGTCACCTATAAAGCAGATTCTGAGGTCCTTGTTCACAATATCCTTCTTTTAAATCGCAGTTGAGTCATATTTTGGAAGAACGATCCAACTCAGGATCGTAACCGCGTTATCGTGCCACCCTAAGGAATAAACATCCACCCTGCTCTCAGAAGCCTTTTACCTCCCCTCCAGA
>JAGSHA010000412.1 GCA_023954795.1 Oceanospirillaceae bacterium
CCGGCACCATTATGAGTGTCAGTGGGATCGCGGCCAGTTTGCTGCGCTTTGTGAATATCTTTGTGGGTCACCTGCGCGGTGGTCTGGGCGTGGTTGCAACCATCAGCTGTGCGCTGATCGGTGCAATCTCCGGCTCCGGCCTGACGGGTGTGGCAGCGATTGGTCCGCTGCTGATACCTGAGATGGAAAAACAAGGTTATCCGCGTGAATACGCGACGGCACTGATCGCCAACGCCTCCCTGCTCGGCCTGCTGATTCCACCGAGTGTGACCATGATCGTGTATGGCTGGGTCACCGATACCTCCATCCTCGCATGTTTCCTGGCCACCTTAGGTCCGGGTTTGCTGATCATGGCGAACTTCTCCGTGGTGAACATCTGGCTGGCACGTAAGTTCCCGCTGAAGCTGGAAGAGCGCCCTAAAGGTGAAGAGTTTGTCGCTGAAGTATCCCGCCGTGGCTTTAAAGCAACGCCTGCGCTGCTGATGCCTGTGATCATTTTGGGTGGTATCTACGGCGGCATCATGACGCCAACCGAAGCGGCGGCCGTATCCGTGATCTATGCGATCCCGGTCGGTTTCCTGATCTACAAAGGTCTGGACTGGAAAACCTTCCTCGGTGCCGGCAAAGAAGCCTCCACCTCGGTGGGTGCGATCATGCTGATGATCCTGTTCTCCATGATCCTGTCGCAGATGTTTGTACTGGAAAGTGTGCCGCAGCAGCTGGTTGAAGCGATCTTCTCCATCACCGAAGACAAAGTGATCCTGCTGATTCTGATCAACGTGCTGCTGTTCCTGGTCGGCATGGTTGTTAACGACGTCACCGCCATCATTCTGATCGCGCCACTACTGTTGCCACTGATGGAAGCCATTGGCATCAGCCCGGTTCAGTTCGCCGCCATCATGGGTGTGAACACCGCCATGGGCGGGGTAACACCACCGTACGCATCGATCCTGTATCTGGGTGCGCGTATCGGCAAGGTGCAGGTCACCAAGGTGATTCGTCCCGCGATGATCCTGATCATCACAGGCTACCTGCCGGTGGTGTTCCTGACCTCCTTCTGGTCTGACCTGTCACTGGGTCTGCCTGCGCTGTTTGGCTACTGATCGACATTGATAAGAACGACGGAAAAAGAGATCCCGAAAGCCGGGTCATAACGATCCGGCTCGCGAACCTGTTATCAGGTTCCCAAATATAAAAAGAAGTAACTGAGGATAATGAGATGAAACTGAACCTGTTGTGCAAAACCGTAAGTGCGGCCATGTTTGCCGGTGTCCTGAGCGTATCTGCTGTTGCTGAAGCGGCAACGCTGAAGATCAGCCACATCCGCCCACAAGGCACTATCGTTGATACCGAGCTGAAGGAATTTGCAGGTAACGTAGAAAAAGCCACCGAAGGTGATGTGAAGGTTAAGATCTTTGCCGCCAGCGCACTGGGCGACTACACCACCGTACAGGAGCGTATCTCCGTAGGTGCTGTTGATATGGCTGTACAGCCTGCAGCAACGGCGGCATCCCGTCAGATGCAGATCACTTACTTCCCATACGTTGCAGCCAACTGGAAAGAAGCCAAAGTGGCGTACGGTCCGGGTGGTGCAATCTATGAAGCCATGAAAGAGCTGTATGCCAAGCAGGACATCACCATGCTGGCAGCGTACCCGGTTTACTTCGGTGGCGTAGCCCTGAACCGTGATGCGGTCTCTCCGGGTGATCCGAATACCGACAAAGGCATCAAAGTACGCGTACCGGGTATCAAGAGCTTCCAGCTGACCTCTGACGCACTGGGTTACATCAGCTCCCCAATCCCATTCTCCGAAGCCTTCACCGCGGTACAAACCGGTGTAGTAGACGGTGTGATCGGTTCCGGTGCTGAGGGTTACTACGCCTCTTTCCGTGACGTGACTAAAACCTACGTGCCGGTAAACACCCACTTTGAAGCGTGGTACATGGTGATCAACTCTGAAACGCTGGCTGACCTGGACGACGAAGACCGCGCCGCACTGATCAAAGCCGCGACTGACTTTGAAGCGAAACGCTGGGAACGTGCTGAAGCAGATCAGGGCGATTACGAGCAGAAACTGGCCGATCACGGTGCCACTATCGTGAAACTGTCTGATGAAGAACTGGCTGCGGCTGCGAAGAAAGTACGCGCTGAAGTATGGCCAAAAATCCTCAACGACATCGGTGCTGAGTGGGGTCAGGGCGTTCTGGATCAGATCAAAAACTGATCGACCCTCGACCTGAAGGCAGACCTGTGCGGCGGATGCCTCGCTGCACAGGCTCTGCTCTCACCCCCTGCGAGCAGCCAGCCATGCTGCTCGTGGTACCTGATCCGCCACTTCTGCAGTGTCAGAGCTGGCCAAAGACCGCGTAACCCAACACCGACGCAACAGGTTTCTATGATGTTCCGATATCTATCGCAACCGTCAGGGTCTCAGTCCGATACACAGATCCATTTGACGATTAATGACCGCGAGATCAGCGTGCCCGCCGGTACCAGTGTCTGGGCCGCGATGGCGCAGGCAGGTGATACCGTAACCCGGCTTTCTCCCGTCACTGAACAGGAACGCTCCGCTTACTGTGCCATGGGCGTGTGTTTTGAGTGTCTGGTTGAGATTGATGGCATGCCAAACCGTCAGGCGTGTCTGACACAGGTGTGCGAAGGCATGTCTGTAAAACGTCAGGACATTACCCAAACCAGCGATGCGCTTGCCGATGTATCCGGCAACCACGCTGTGCAATATCAGGAGGGCCAATAAATGAATATCTACAGCCCGAGTGATGATTCACCCAACGAATTCAATCCCGGCAGCAGCTACGATATCGCCATCATTGGCGCAGGCCCTGCGGGAATGTCAGCAGCCATCACTGCTGCTGATGCCGGTGCGACCGTTGTCGTACTGGACGATAAACCCCAGCCCGGTGGTCAGATCTACCGTAAAGTGACCAGCAGCCCGCTGGCACAACCTGAAGCGCTGGGCGAAGACTATCTGAAAGGTGCCCAACTGGTTGAAGCCTTTCAAAACTGCAACGCCGAACATCTGCACGGTGCCAGCGTCTGGCATGTGGGCGATAACGGCGAAGTATTGTTCTCCCGCGATGGCGGCACCCACAGCCTAACCGCACGTGAGCTGATTATCAGCGGCGGCGCGATGGAACGTCCTTTTCCGATTCCGGGCTGGCACCTTCCGGGCGTGATGTCTGCCGGCAGCGCGCAGGTGATGCTGAAATCCGACGGACTGGTACGCGATAACGCGGTATTTGTCGGTACCGGCCCGTTGTTGTATCTGATCGTGGCGCAATACCTGCGCTTAGGTGTACCGGTCAAAGCACTGATCGATACCACCCCCAAATCCGCCTATATC
>JAGSHA010000148.1 GCA_023954795.1 Oceanospirillaceae bacterium
CTGCTGGTGACGGAAATTGCATTACCCCACTGATCGACCGCGACAAAATGACTGATCGACGGCAGTTCGGGGGACTGGTCATCTCGACGGTTGAGTGCGGGCTCAGGTGTCCCTGCCTGGGCGGTGCCTGCGTCCTTATCCAGACTCAATAGCTGACGGCGTTGCGCCAGATAGTGTTCATCCAGCAAGCCATCGACCGGGACTTCGACAAAGTCCGTGTCAGCCAGATAACGGGCGCGGTCGGCGTATGCCAGACGGGATGCCTGAGTGAACAGGTGGTTGAACTCGACGCCCTTCGGGTCAAGCTCTGCCAGCGGTTGTTGCTCTAGCAGTTTCAAAATCTGTAACACGGTGACGCCACCGGATGTTGGGGGTGGGAAGCCACATACTTTATACGTCAGGTAAGGCCGACACAGTGGCTCGCGTGCCTGTGCGCGATAGTCTTCCAGATCATCCAGACTCAGGTGGCCGGGATTATCCGTTGCCTGTTGGACTGACGCGATGATCTGACGGGCCAGCGGACCACCGTAGAAGTAACCGGCGCCACTGCGGGCGATACCTGCCAGTGAGTTGGCTAAGGCTGGATTTTTCAGCACAGTCCCTACAGGAAGTGGTTCCCCAGCATCGGTGTAGAAATAGCCCCGCGCGGCAGGGTAGCGATTTAGTCCCGGATTGATGTCCGACTTGATCAATTCATGCAGTCGGGGCCCCACCTTAAAGCCTTTACGGGCTTGTTTGATCGTGTCGACATACAGGATATGCCACGGGGTTTTGCCGTGCGCTACATGCGCTGTTTCCAACATTTTAAGTACGCCGGGTGTTCCCACTGAGCGGCCACCCACCAAGGCGTGATACCAGTTCATCGGTTTCCCATCCGGTTGGATAAACAGATTCTCATCGGCGGTGGCAGGGGCGGTCTCGCGGCCGTCATAGGCATAGAGCTGTTTGTTTTCGTTATCCCAGTACAGCATAAAAGCGCCGCCACCAATGCCGGAGGATTGAGGCTCCACCAGTGTCAGCATGGCTTGAATCGCCACCGCAGCATCAACGGCAGAGCCGCCATTTTTAAGTGCTTTATAACCGGCTTCCGTTGCCAGTGGGTGGGCGGCGACAGCGAGAAACTGCTTGGCTTTAACGGTCTGACTGTCTTGTTGGCCGGTGGCTGTTTCCGGGACCTGATCTTCATTGACGGCCCATAGGGGTGGGGAAAAGAACAGAAGAGCCAAAATAAGGTGGCGGATCATGGATAACTCCCGGAAATAGGTAAAAAAACGCCGGATACATTGCTGAACGCTATATATTTACGGTAGGTTAGGCGTTAACGAACACTTTGTCATATATAGTTCGGGATAGCCTTGCTACCCGAGGTTCGAAGCCCTGCCCGCAGCGGATCCCGCGGGTAGATTATAAGACGTAAATCCTAGCTGGAGAGAGTACATTGTCTGTAGGCGTTCAAGCTGCACCTATGGGGCATGATGGTAGTTTGGCCCGTCTGGTGTTGATGCATGATAAGGATGGTAAGGTTCTGGCATTGCTACCGGCCACAACCCTGCTGAATCTGGCAAATGTCTGGAAACTGACGGGACGCCAACTGCAACCGGTTAAAGGTGCAGATGCTGAGCGTTTCTTCGGTCAGGATGCGGTGCAGTCTCAAAGCGGTTTTCGTAAACTGGCAACCTTACCTCTCCTGCCTTTGCTGGTGGACGAGCGTTGTCTGCAGTATCCAACACTGCAGGTCAATGAGCCGTACTCAAAGGCCACCTGGGAGGTTGCTGCCAGCCTGCTCAGCGATGCGTCGCATGGCAAGCTGGCGACCGATGCAGATGAAATCGCGTTGCAAGCCCCACAAGGTGACGACGAGACGGTGATTACCAGTGCCGTGAAGAAATTCACTAAACTGCGTATTCAACAGCGTCTGGAAGATACGCTGGGTTTGCCATCCATGTCGCCAACCACCCAAAAAATACTGATGTTGCGCTCTGACCCAGAGGCTGATGTACACGCGTTGGTAGAGGTCGTACGGGTTGACCCAAGCCTCTCCGCGCAGGTAATGAGTTGGGCTGCATCGCCGTATTATGCTGCGCCGGGTGATGTCAGTTCGATCGATGATGCGGTGATCCGTGTGCTCGGTTTCGAGTTAGTGGTGAACATGGCGTTAGGGACGGCGATGGGTCAGATGCTGACCGTGCCGACCAACGGTCCGCGTGGTGGTACACCGTATTGGTTGCAGTCGGTTTATTGTGCAGCCTTATCTGAGCAGCTATGCAAAAAAATTCCTCAGGAACAGCGCCCTAAACCGGGTCTCGCGTATCTGAGTGGTTTGCTGCACAACTTCGGATACCTGCTGTTGGCTCATCTGTTCCCGCCACAGTTTGCATTGCTGGCACGATATATCGAAGCCAACCCTCACTTTAGTCTGGAAGCGATCGAGCAGCAGGTGATTAATGTCACCCGTGAACAGATTGGCGGCTGGTTGCTGTCTAGCTGGACGTTGCCGGAAGAAGTGTGTGACGCGATTCGTTACCAGAATCACCTTGAGTACGCCGGTGAGCATGGACCTTACGTGAAGCTGTTGTATGTGGCGAACCGACTGTTGCGTCAGCAAGGGCTGAGTGATGGTCCGGTGGAGCAGATTTCGGATGAAGTCTTGGCTGATCTGGGACTGAGCGCTGAGGTGGCTGCTGAAACGGTACAGGAACTGCTAAACGACGATGCAGCGATTCGTGAACTGACGGCGCTGCTGGAAGGTGGTCAGAGCTGATTGCTCTGGCCACCGCCTTTCTTTCTTAATCCAGGTTTTCTCGTATTAAGCGGCAATCGGAGTGCTGCTTAACATACGGTCTTTAACCGCTTAGCTCCGCTTCCAAAATCTCAAGCGCTTCTTGCTGTTCCAGCCATTGCTCTTCGGTTTCTTCTGCATTGCGTTTCAGTTCGGCCTGTTTTTGCAGCAGTGCTTTAAGCTCATCCTTACGGCTATCTTCATAGATTGTCGTATCGGACAGCGCCTCTTCAGTATCAGCCAGTTCGGACTGGTATTTATCCAGTGCCTTCTCCAGCTTATCAAGTTGCTTCTTCAGTGGACTGAGCTGCTTGCGTTTTTCGGCTTCCAGACGCTTCTGTTCTTTTTTCTCGGCAGCGCTGAGGGAGCGGTTTTCCCGTTCGTTCACCGGTTCGCTGCTGGCCTGTTGCTGACGTTTATTCTCTGTCAGCCAGTTTTGATAGTCGTCCAGATCACCTTTAAATTCTTTGACGGCCCCGTCGGCCACCAACAGGAATTCGTCCACGGTGTTACGCAGCAAGTGACGATCATGCGATACCAGAATCAGCGCGCCTTCAAAGGTTTGTAGCGCCAGTGTCAGTGCGTGGCGGACTTCAAGATCCAGGTGGTTGGTGGGTTCATCCATCAGCAGAAGGTTGGGCTTCTGCCAGGCGATGAGTGAGAGTGCGACGCGGGCTTTCTCGCCCCCGGAGAAACGTTTTACCGGATCCAGCGCGGCATCGCCGAAGAAACCAAAGGTTCCCAGAAAGTCGCGAATCTCCTGATCGGACGCCTGCGGTGAGATGCGTTTGATGTGCAGCAGAGGAGAGGCATCCAGATCTAGCGCTTCAAGTTGGTGCTGGGCGAAGTACCCAATTTTCAGATGTTCCCCGCTGTGCGGTTCACCACTGACCAGGCCAATGTCGCCCACGAGCGTTTTGATCAGTGTGGACTTACCCGCGCCATTCGGCCCCAGAAGCCCGATACGGGCGCCGGGTTGCAGGTTGAGGGAAACGTCCTTCAGGATCACTTTGTCGCTGTAACCGCATTGTGCGTGGCGCAGGCCCATTAGCGGATTAGAGATCTTCTCTGATTCGCGGAAGGTAAATGAAAATGGGCTGTCCACGTGGGCCGGTGCGATCTTCTCCATGCGTTCAAGTTCTTTGATCCGGCTTTGCGCCTGCTTGGCCTTGGTGGCTTTAGCACGGAAGCGACGGACAAAATCCTCAATTTCGCTGATGCGAACCTGCTGTTTCTCAAACGCCTGTTGCTGTTGAGCCAGCTTGCTGGCGCGCAGCACTTCAAACTGGCTGTAGTTGCCTTTATACAGCTCGATTTTCTGGTTATAGAGGTGAGCAATATGCCCCACCACATTATCCAGAAAATCACGGTCATGGGAGATCAGGATGATAGAACCCTGATATTGACGAAGCCACTGCTCCAGCCAGATCGTCGCGTCCAGATCGAGATGGTTGGTTGGTTCATCCAGCAGCAACAGATCGGAACGGCACATCAGTGCCTGCGCCAGATTCAGTCGGATACGCCAGCCACCGGAGAAGTCTTTAACCGGGCGCTGAGCGTCAGAGGTGCTGAAGCCAAGACCGGCCAGCAGTTGGTAAGCACGGGACTCGGCCGTATAACCTTCAATGGCTTCCAGTTCTGCGTGTAACTCTGCAATCCGGTGGTTGTCATGTTCCGCTTCGGCCCGGTCCAGATCAATCTGCACCTGACGCAGTTGTGGATCGCCGTCCAGAACGTATTCCAGTGCACTGCGATCGGTGGCGGAGACCTCCTGCGCCATATGCGCAATGCGCAACTGGCCGGGCAGGTAGAGATCCCCTTTATCGGCATGAAGTTCGCCCAACAGCATTTTGAACAGGGAGGACTTACCCACGCCGTTGGCGCCGATAAGGCCGACCTTCCAGCCGCTGTGGATTGTAAGGTTGGCATCCTCTAGCAGAAACTGGGTGCCGCGGTGTAAGCTGATGTCTTGTAACTGAATCATGGGCGCGGATTGTAGCATAGCAATGAAACTCGAAAACGATCTTTGGCACTACGCGTTAACTCTTTATGGCCAGCCGGGGGTGGAGTCCGCCTGTCTTGAGCTGCAACAGGCAGGGGTAAGCATCAACCGTTTGTTGTTCTGTTTATGGTTGGGGCAGGACGCCGGGCGTCAACTGGATCTGACGGTATTGCAAGGCGCAACATATTGGCAGTCAGAGATCACCCATCCGCTGCGTGCACTGCGCTATAAAGTACGCGCGTATAAACAGCAGGATGAAACCTATCAGGCGTGTTATTCAGCGATGCGCAAAGCCGAGCTGGCGTGTGAGCAGCTGGAGCTGGCGCTTATGTATGATGTGGCGGAGCAGATGCTTAAGGGGGAAGCGGGTAGTTCTTTGGTGCTGGAAAACCTTGCGGGTTACTTGAATGGTTGTACACTGAATGCTGCCCCTTCGGTGACCACTGCGTTTAAACAGTTACTACAGATCGCATTGCCGGAGATGCCCGAGAGCTGGCAGCAGATATTGTCGCTCCCGGTCGAATAGATTCACCCTAAGGGATCTGTGGGATTGAACTTTCCTTCATCTGACCCCACTAAACATCCATGTGGAAAACACAACAAGGATAAAATGATGAAAAAAACCTGGCTGGCTGCCGCTCTTGCGACAGCGCTAACTGCGCCTTCGGCGTTTTCTTTTGAACTGACGACCGAACAGCAGAAACTCAGCTATAGCTTGGGCCTGATCGTGGGTGGACAGCTTAAGCAGGATGTTCAGGATGTGGATCTGGAAGCGTTTCAGGAAGGTTTGCAGACCATCTATCAAGATGGTGAGCCCCTGCTGACTCCGGATCAGGTGAATCAGGTGATGCAGGCGTTCCAGCAGAGTAAAATCGAAGAGCAGCGCCAGGAAGTTGCTAAGCTGGCGCAGGCAAATATGGAAAAAGGCCAGTCTTACCTGACGGATAACGGTAAAAAAGACGGTGTGGTCACCACGGAATCCGGTCTGCAATATCAGCAGCTGAAAGCCGGTAATGGTAAGAAGCCACTGGCGACGGATAACGTTCAGGTACACTACCGTGGCACACTGGTTGACGGTACCGAGTTTGACAGCTCCTACTCCCGTGGTGAGCCGGTTACCTTCCCTCTGAACGGTGTTATCGCAGGCTGGACTGAAGGTGTTCAGTTGATGGACGAAGGCAGTAAAGCGCGTCTGGTGATTCCATCCGATCTGGCTTATGGTCCGGGTGGTATGGGTAACGCGATCGGTCCAAACGAAACACTGGTGTTTGAGATCGAGCTGCTGAAAATCATGCCTGCAACAGAGGCTGAAGTGGCTAAATAAGTCGTTTCAACAGATACAAAAAAGGCTGTGCGCTATTGGGGCACAGCCTTTTTTATTTGTCCGCCTTCAGACGTGCTTATTTCAGCACGTTCATGATGCCGTTGGAGCTGAGCGCAAAGTATTGTCCGCTGCCAAAGCCCACGGCGTAAATACCTGCATTGACAGGGCCATACGGATCACGGCGATGAATACGCCAGGCTTTGATCTCTTTACCGCTACGGACATCCCACAGCTGCACCAGACCTGACGCTGTCCCTGTCAGCAAGCGATCGCTGTTTTTAGAGAAGCGGGCGCTGAGATAGCTGATCCGTTTCTGAAAAAAGTCACCTGAGGTGCTGAGTGAATGTTTGATCTGTCCGGTGTTGGTATTCCAGATAACCGCTTTATCCAGACTGCCAGAGCTGAACGCCCACTGGCTATTTGGTGACAGGGCTACCGTATCGACCACATTGCCGAATTCCAGCTCCTGCAACAGTTCGCCACTTTCCACACTCCAGAGCTTAGCTTTGTAAGCATCAGATCCGGTGATGGCCAGTTGTGCATCCAGACTCAGGTCAACGCTACGTACCCGTCCATCGTGACGGAAAACACGGCGTTCACCGCCGTTTTTAGCGTCAAAATAGACTGCGGTATGGTTCGCCAGACCCAGCAGGGCAAAATCCCCGTTGGGAGAAAGATCCATCTGCAGAATTTCAGCGGGTGAACTCCAGAACCCCGCAGGCTGCCCGTTAGTGATATTCCACAGCACCAGATCTTGCTGGTTCGCCGTCGCCGCATAGGTTTCATCCGGAGAGATCGCTGTCGCAGCGATCAGGCTGAACTCTTTAGCTTTATGGTTCCAGTTGAACTCTCGGGCATGTTTCTTCAGATCCCAGAGGCTGCCACCGTGGTTGAAAGACCCCAGTGTGGCATAGCTCCCGCTTTCTGAAATCGCGGCAGAGTACGCACCTGTTTTTGCGTACTCTTTCCAAACCGAAGGAGGATTGCCACTGTTACAACCCGTTAAAATCAGGGCAAGTGAAATACCTGCCAGAACAGGGTGCGCGCTGCGCATCTGTACCGCCTTGTTGTTCTGCTGTTATTCGGTTTCGGAAACCAGATTGGAGTGCGAGGTGTGCAGCACTTCAATCATCTGATCTTCCAGTTCAAATCGTTCTTCCAGCTGTTCACCCAGACTGGACAGGTCATGCGCCATCTCGGCGACAGTGCGTACAGTCAGGACTTCAATGGACGCATACTGGTCATTAAAATCCAGTGCTGCATCAGTACTGAGCTGGATGCGAGGGAAGAGCTTCTGAGCTTCTTCGACACTGCCATCATCAAACTCACTGCCTTCACGCAGCAATTGCTCGTAAACCTCAAAGTGCCCGGAAGAGAGGTAATCAACAAGCAGTTCACAAAACTTCTCCACCTGCTCACTGAGGCC
>JAGSHA010000121.1 GCA_023954795.1 Oceanospirillaceae bacterium
AACGCCAAATTTGTAGGGCACCCCTTCAGGGTGCCGGCAGGCTGGAAGCACGCCCTACAATACACAAACACCGTGTAGGTTGGCGACGAGCGCAGCGATTCCCAACATCCTCCCAATCCAGCCATCACAAACTGATCAGGTTATGCTCCAACGCATACTTGGTCAGCCCTGCGGCCGTTTGGATGTTGAGTTTCTGCTTGATGTTCTGACGGTGGGTTTCAACCGTACGTACGGAGATATCCAACGCACGGGCGACTTCTTTATTCACTTTCCCTTCGGCGATCAGCTTGAGCACCATCTCTTCACGCTTGGTCAAACCGGTATCCGGTTTTTCGGGCTGGTCACTTTTGGCGAACTCGCTGAACAGCGCTTCGGAAGCCCCTGCGCTAAAGTAGGTCCCACCCTGATGGACGGTCTGGATTGCACGAATCAGCTCATCGGATGACACATCCTTCAATACATATCCCGCCGCGCCACTCTGGATCATCTTGACGATGTATTCACGGTTTTCATGCATGCTGAGGATCAACACCCGCACATCCGGCTGATCACTCTTAAAGTGCTCAGCGGCTTCCAGCCCATTCATCACCGGCATGGAGATATCCATCAACACCACATCGGGTTTGAGTTCGGCCGCTTTTTCCAGCGCCTGCTGCCCATTGTTGGCCTGCCCGATCACCTCGATACCTGTCTCGCTTTCCAGCCGGGCACTGATCCCTTCCAACACTAACGGATGATCATCCACCAGCAAGATACGGATGGTACTGATTGCCAGATTGTCCTGTGGTCCGTTGTGAGGCATAAGGTTCTCTTCTAAGTTTGGGATCAGGTGACGGGTTCCAGCCTAAACATAGCACGCACGCGGGTGCCCATGGAGGGACGACTGCGAATCTCAAAGCTACCGCCCAGAAGTTCGGCGCGTTCACGCATGTTCATCAAACCAATACCTTCGTGCTGCGTGCGATTGGGCAAGGCAAAACCACAGCCGTTGTCTTTGAGATCAATCCGCAAGGTATTGTCCTGCGGCCAGATTCTGAGCACGACTTCCGTGGCCTGAGCATGACGCTCCACATTGGTAATCGCTTCCTGCACGATACGGTACAGAGTGATCTCGATATCATCGGGCAGTCGATGCTCAGGCAACTCTAAACGGATATTGTTGTGGATACCGGTACGTTCAGCGAAATCATCCAGCATACTCACCAGCGCGGCTTTCAGGCCCAGATCATCCAGCAGGCTTGGCCGCAGATCATGGGAGATCTGACGGACTTCCTGAATCGCCTGATTTAAAACATCACCGGCTTTGTCCAGATTTTCCTTCGCGCTCGCCGGATCAGACTCTAAACGATCACGGCCCAGCTCAATCCGAAACTTCACCGACACCATCAGCTGATTAATCCCGTCATGCAGTTCACGCGCAAAGTTACGTCGCTGATTCACCTGAAACTGCACGTACTTGTGGATAATCGCGCGTAAGCGCTTGTCCGCCAATTGACCGGCATGCACGTTAATCGCCACGCCGATCAGAATAATAATGATCACCGTACCTGCAAGAATCATCAGCACGGTGAAAAAGGTATTGCGGATATTCCGGTCTACCTGACCGCGTGTCTTAGCCACTTCTTCAGCGATATCGTCGACATACAGGCCCGTGCCCATCATCCAGTTCAGCTTAGGAATATTCACCACATAACTGAGCTTATCTTCCAGACCGCCCTTTGAGGGTTTACGCCAGTGATAACGAAAATACCCGCCACCATCTTTCGCCTTTTGCAGTAACTCACGGATCACAAAATTGCCGCTTTGATCCTGTAGGTTAATCAGGTTTTCGCCCACCAGCTCCGGCTGTTTGGGATGGACCAGATTGACACCTTGTTGGTCGTACGCAAAAAAGTAACCGTCATCACCGTAGGTCAGACTGTGCAGAATACGTTTAATCTCAGACTCCGCCGCCATATCACCGGGTTCATAGTCCGCAATGATATGGGCGATAGAGGTCATCGCCAGACTGAGGTAGTTCTGCAACTCGTTACGCTTGGCCGCCAGCAGATGCTCTTCAAAGGTACTGATCTCCTGTTCCGACAGGTCATGCGCTTGCCGCTGACTGATCAGCGTAATAGCGGCAGTCATCAGAATCAGGGGCAGCAACGCCAACAGGAGTATTTTGGACTTGAGCGACATAGGAGAAT
This sequence comes from Oceanospirillaceae bacterium, assembly GCA_023954795.1. GTDB lineage: Bacteria > Pseudomonadota > Gammaproteobacteria > Pseudomonadales > Balneatricaceae > Pontibacterium. Next base: position 2,190 of record JAGSHA010000121.1, read on the forward strand.
GATAATTCCAAATTGAATTCATCGTGCCTGACAGCTGGGCAAAATTCCATCAGCTGCGATCCATTCTAGGTAGTAATACGTAGAGATTGCGTACTAATACTCATGGTTTTCAGATTAGAATAACCGACAGTGATATGCAGGGATAACAGGGAAATCCAGATGAACAATTCAGCCGCAACACTGATGCAGGATGTAGAACAAGTCACTCAGAGTGCACTGGCCAGTGGTGCATTGCAATCCATCGACACAAACTATGAGCATGTCACGGATGCCGGACAACGCTTTTTGCTGCGCACACTCTCCAACCTGAAACGTAAAGAAGATGCGGCACAACGTTTAAAGAAAGCGGGAGATACTCGCCATAACCCCTTTAAGCCCTATGAAGAAGCGCTGTATGTGCGTGATCTGGGTGACGACCATATCTGCCTGCTGAACAAATTTAACGTTGTTGATCATCACCTGCTGATCGTGACCCGTGAGATGGAGTCTCAGCAAGATAAGATCAAGCAGCGGGATTTTCAGGCACTGGCGCAGGTCATGCAGGAGATCGACGGACTGGCCTTTTATAACGGCGGCAAAATCGCCGGTGCCAGCCAACCGCATAAACACCTGCAACTGATCCCTTTGCCGATGACTGCCTGTCAGGAACTGCCCTTCTCTGACGCCCTGAATCAGCTTAAACCGGGACATCCAAACAGCCGTACGGAACTCAGCTTTCGACATTCGGGAATGCAACTGCCTGAGGGCTTGTTTGCTAATCCAGCCCGTGCCGCCGAAGCCCTGCTAAACACCTACAACCAGCTGCGTGAAGAACTGGACATTAAAGACGATGGCCTGCAAACAACCTCCGCTTACAACCTGCTGATCACCCGCAAGTGGATGCTGATGGTGCCACGCACCGAAGAGTCATTTGAAGGCGTCTCGTTTAACTCGCTCGCCTTTGTCGGTGCCCTGCTGGTGCGCTCTGAAAATGAAGCGGCCACGCTAAAAGAACATGGGTTAATGAAGGCGTTGGCGAGTGTGTGTTAAGGATGCCCGTCATAGTCATCCTTGATGAGTACTACGAGGATCCCTCTCAGGGAAGGTGGTGAGATGATGTTTACGCTGTGAAATTGCGTAAACATCATCGATGGTAGACTTGAGCCTCTCACAGGTTCCGCTGTGCTATGACGGCATTTAGAAACGATTAACCCGATAGAGATTCATATCCACATCGGTCGGCTCGTTTTCCATAACCTTCCACAGCAATTCGGCGCTAACTGCAGCCTGCGTCAAACCCAAGTGCTGATTACCAAAGGCAAAGCCAATGTTCTGATAATGTGGATGACGATCTATGACCGGCAGCGAATCCGGTAATGTTGGACGATGCCCCATCCAAACTTCGCATTGCTCAGACTGTGCTTTTAATCCGGGAATCAGAGCACAGGCATGCCTTTTTAATACGTCATAGCGTTTTTTAAAGGGTGCTAACGTTAAGCCACCCAACTCGCTCATCCCGACAACCCGGAGTCCACTTTCCAGCGGTGTCATCACGAAGCGCCTCTCTGCAGAACCCATCGGATAGTTCAGCGGACCTTTCAAATCCCTGTATGTCAGATGGTAGCCGCGTTCTGCTTCAATCGGCACTGACAGGCCTAGCAGTTTCATTAAGGATCGGCTCCACGCACCAGCGCAGATCACGGCCTTATCAAAACGCTGCTCACCTTCGGTGTGCGCGATCAGAACCTCGTCATTCTCCACCGGCTGAACCCGTTTGACGCCCACTTCTGCAAAAGTGCCACCGGCTTGAATAAACGCGTCATACAAAGCAGAGACCAAACTGTAAGGTTCTTGTACCCGGTAGGCCTCAGGAAAAAACAAACCGCAACTGAGTTGAGGTCCCATTTCGGGCTCCATCTTGATCAGCGCAGCACGATCCAACCATCGGGTAGAGATACCACACGCTGCCAAACGCCTGGCATGTGAGCGGGCTTCTGCCTGTTTGTTCTCAGATTCCCACACCAGCATATAACCAGACTGGACAAGGTGGTCACCCAAACCCAGCGGATTCAGCAAGCGCTTCCACGCAGGCACGGACGCCTGATTTAACGCCCGCAATCCTTGTTGTGAAGAAGCAACCGCCGCCGGTCGGGCAGCCCCCAAAAACCGTATCAACCAAGGCAGAAGTTTCGGCAGATGCCGTAATGGCAATGCCAGCGGACCGTTCGGGTCCAACCAGAGTTTAGGCGCTATACGCAGTGTCGCTGGCGTTGATAGCGGATCGATCAGCTCACACGCTAAGTAACCCGCATTGCCATAAGATGCGCCTAACCCCGGAGGCTGACGGTCGTAAAGCGTGACCTGAAGCCCCCGGCGCTGCGCTAGAATCGCTGTACACAATCCTAGAACCCCTGCACCAACAACGGCGCAGGAGGGCATACCCAATGTAGCGACATGACGATGGGTCATCCTTTTGCACTCTCCACGACATTCTCCACTGCACTGCCCGCAACAACCCTACCGTCGTTCACCGGCTCATCCTGTATCTGATCAGCTTCTGCTGTTTTAGAGAACAATCCCAACTGGGCATACAAGATGCCAATCACCGGAGATAACCAGCAAGCAAAAGCCAGCGGAGCATACAGCAACACGGAATAGTCACCGTTTACGACCGTCAACCCAAGGGCACCCATGACAAACGCACCACCCGCATTCCAGGGAATCAGCGGAGAGACCAGCGTGCCGCCCTCTTCGATTGCTCGGGACAAGTTCAGTCGACTGTAACCCAGCTTGTTGTATTCAGGACCGTACATACGACCCGGCAACGCAATTGACAGGTATACATCACCCGACACCACATTGGTTGTGACAGATGTCATGATCGCAGTCGTCTGCAAGCCACGGAAACCTTTGCTAAGGCGCATCACCGCACCTACCAGAGCTTCCAGACAACGTGTCCGTTCCAGTGCACCACCAAAGGCCAGCGCAAACATCATCAGGGTGACAACCCAAGTCATCGATGTCACACCACCGCGATTCAACAGGCTATCAAGCGCGTCACTTTCAGTGCTGATCTTGAAACCGCTGTGAGCAAATGTCAGCGCCTCATTGAAGCTGTATCCATACTGCACCATTGCAACACCGGCACCCAGAATAAATCCGGCAAACAATGCAGGAATCGGAGACACCTTAAAGAAAGCGAGTGTCATCACCACAACCAGCGGCAAGATTGCAAACAGTCCCATATCAAAGTTGGCTGCCAGACCCGCTTTAAAGGTTTCGATTTGCGCAAGCTGGTCTGCACCCGCGTTTGACTGTCCACCTACAAACAGATAGATCAGAAACGCAATAATCATCGCCGGAACAGTGGTCGGCATCATGTTTTTGATGTGATCGAAAACGTTCGTCTCAGTCACAGCAGCGGCTAAGTTGGTGGTGTCGGAAAGCGGTGAAATTTTATCGCCGAAGAAAGAACCGGACACCACAGCGCCCGCCGTCCAGTACAGCGGAATATCAAACGCGGTTCCGATACCCACCAGTGCCAGACCTACAGTACCGACGGTTGTCCAGCTACTGCCTATGCACAGCGAAACAACAGAACACAGCAACATTGCAGCGGCCAGAAACCAAGCCGGATCAATCAGCTCAAGACCGTAGTAAATCAACATCGGTACCGTACCGCTGGAGATCCAGGTACTGACCAACATACCCACAACAATCAACGTGGCTATGGAAGGCATCGCAACATGCAATACGTGAAACGCACCGGATTCTATATCTTTCCAGCGATACCCTTGTGTCCAGCCGACCAGTGCCGTAATTGCAAAGCCAATGGCCAGAGGGATGTGGGGGGTAAAATCATCATAATAGAAGATCTGAAGGCCCAACAATCCAATGGTTAAGATGATGGGGATCAACGCGAGAGAAAGAGGAGGAACTGCTATCTGCTTTGTCGGTTCGTCATTCATAGTATCTCCTTCACCGATCAACGTCGGTCTTATTTTTATTGTGAAGAAAAAAGCCCAGGATCACTGGGCAAAACAAGGCATTAACTGCCTTGAGAGGTTTTTTGGTACGCCAGAACGGCAGCGGCCAGATCTTCGCGAGAGTCACCCACGGACTTAAACACCGTGATCGCGCTGTCAGGCGACGCAAGCCCTTTCCGTCCAGAATGCTGACCTGCACAGAGCTCACTGAACTCGGCGATAATGTCATCCTTGGTAATCGCACCCTGCTCGATAGGCAGGATGATATCGCCGGTTTCCGCAAGGGTGCCGGCGCGGGTATCAACAAAGATGCATCCCTTCTGCATTGCGTCATTGTCGGTTTCACGCATATCCGGAACAAAACTACCGACCAGATCCAGATGGGTACCTTCAGACAGCCACTCACCTTTAATCACCGGGGACTTGGCCATCGTTGCGCAACTGATCAGATCTGACGCCTTTGCAACAGCAGGCAGCTGCTCATCACTGCATACCTGAGCATCAATATCCTGCTCACAAAGCTCTGCAACCAGCGCTTCGCTAGCAGTCTGATTACGATCCCAGACAAAGACTTTGCTTAAAGGGCGCACACTGCGATGCGCAGGGATAAGTCGGCGGGCCATACGTCCCGCACCCACCATCAGCATTTGCTGACTGTCGGGGCGTGAAAGATAACTGGACGCCAATGCGGAGGCGGCAGCGGTGCGGCGTGCCGTCAGTTCGTTCCCATCAATCTGCAGCAACGGCTGACCTGTTTTACCGCAGCTGAGCATATAGTGACTGCTGAGTCCGGGCAGTTGACGGTCATTGTTTCCGGGGAAGACATTCACAAGCTTGACGCCTACAAATTCGTTTTCCAGCCAGGCTGGCATCAACAACAGCGTTGCATCCGGATCACCGGACACCTGCATCGTATGATGGTGACGGATAGGTGCATTCACCTCACGAGTAAATATCACCCGTAGCGCCTCAATCACCTCAGACCAAGGTAAAGCGGCTTGCAGCTGAGAAACGTTCAATTGCATGGGAAATTCTCTTATTGTTAGTCTTTAACCCATACTAGAGAGAATGAACCCAGCACTATTGACCGAAACTATGCGGTTATTGACCGAGCCTCTTGAAGTTTTCACCATAAGACACTGCCCATGTCATATAGGTTAAGATAGAAGGCTCAAATGAGGATGATTCGGTGACGAAGAGCCACGCACGCAGCAATCGTATCGCCCAGAAAAGCGGCACACACCAACACAACTACAGTCAGATATTGCTGGGACGAAGCGGATCACTTAATTGTGATTTCGAAAACACCGGCGGGCAGGTTGGGCGTGGCATGATGGTTTGGGTTCCGAATGCGAATGTGCATGACTACGAAGGCCTCAACCCGGAATGCGAAGTACTGGTATTGGATCTGGCGGATGAAGACCCGTTTCTGACAGCACTTCTTGAAACCTGGTCGGTCTCTTTACACGATGTGCAGTATCAATCTCCGGACTTCTGCCGACTGCCTCAGCAGATGCTGCCAATGATCGATTTTATCTCAGATGAGCTGAATCAGGATGACAGTCCTCAGCGTTCAGAACGTCTGTCGACCATGTTGCTGCCCTGGCTAGGTGAAGTGTTCACAACGGCACCGGCATCAAGCAAACCACAGACTCGTACCCGGTTAGACGTTGCTCGCCTGAATGCCTTTATCGATCAGAACATCAGCCAGCCAATCAGTAACGAGTTCCTTGCAGCAGCACTTCATACCAGTACCAGTCACCTGTATGTGCTTTGTCAGCGCCTGCTCGGCTGTTCACCACAGGTCTATATCACCCAGCGTCGCCTGATTGCAGCTAAAAACATGCTGCTCCAAACAAGCCTGCCTCTGAACGCCATCGCGCTGGAAACAGGCTTTGCCGATGCCTCAAGTCTGTCGCGCGCTTTTAAACGGCACTTCCAGAAAACACCCGGACAAATCAGAAAGCACAGTAGCTAAGCGTCATCACACTACTGCACGGTAAGTCGCCCAGTTCCGTAGGTTGGGATGAGCAAAGCGAATCCCAACACCAATCTAGCCAATCAGTATGATTTAGACGTCTACGCCCACCTCATCCGATTCTCTCCGCACACAGCGAAACGCTCGAGTGAAACAAACAGCTGTATGGATTCCCACGGAGGACCATGGGAACCAGTGAGACATCTACGCCAACCTCATCTGATTCTACGATCTCGGACTCCTGCTTACCCGTTTCAATCCACTCCTGCATCGCAGGATGATTCTGACCTGTAGGTTGGGATGAGCGAAGCGACTCCCAACACCAAATCTATCCAACCGGTATGAGCTAGACGTCTACCCCCACCTCATCCGATTCTCTCCGCACACAACGAAACGCTCGAGTGAAACAAACAGCTGTATGGATTCCCACGGAGGACCATGGGAACCAGTGAGACATCTACGCCAACCTCATCTGATTCTACGATCT